>CAZQXZ010000029.1:0-9771 GCA_964597515.1 uncultured Eubacteriales bacterium
AGGCGGCGTAGTTGATTACAAACGTTATAAGGGCGGCAAGAAAACGGTCGTCCTTAAATATAGGATTGCCGAACAGCATGCCCGGAACATAAAAGACGATAATAATCTGGAGCATCAGGGGCGTACCCCTGATGATCCAGACAAATATTTTTGTGGGTAAGCTGAAAAGCTTAAACTTTGACATCGAGCCGAAGGATATGATAAGCCCCAGCGGCAGCGCGAATAAAAGCGTAAGCGCGAACAGCTTTAGCGTTACGAGAAACCCCTCGAAAAGAACGAGGGTTATTTCAAAAAAGGACATGAAATCAACCTTTGGAAAGCCTTGCCGTCAGGCAAGAATTACTTTATCTTAACGAGTGAGTCGGCAAGACCGTATTTTTCGGCAATTTCCTTTATCGTACCGTCCGCTTCAAGGCCGGCGAGGATTTCATTGACCTTCGCGGTAAGGTCGGAGCCTTTGCGGAAGCCTATCCCGTAGTACTCGTCGTCAGAAAACTTAACGTCGAGTATCGCAAGGTCCTTAAAGTCGCCGCTCTCCTTGCTCAGGAGGTATTTTGCCATCGTATAGTCGATGACGGCGGCGTCGGACGTCTTCGCGATAATCTCTTTGAGCGCGTCCGTCTGACCGGAGAGCGCGACATAGTTGTTGTCCTTAAGAGTAGCGTCCGCTTTAATGGAGTTTTCGCCCGCGGAGTTTTCTTCGGCGACAAGCGAAGCGTCTTTAAGAGAGGCAATGTCGGTATATTTGGAAGCGTCCGCTTTCCTAATGACAATAACCTGCTTATTGAGCATATACTCCTCCGAGAAGGATACCTTCTTCTGCCTGTCCTCGTCTATGGTATAGCCGTTCCAGATGCAGTCGATTGTTTTGCCGTTCAGCTCGGTTACGTTTTGTTTCCATTCAATAAGCTTGAAATCAGCCGTTACGCCGAGCTTTTCGCAGACCTTTTCGGCAAGCTCGGCGTCAAAGCCTATCCATTTGCCGCTTGCGTCCTGATAATCCATAGGCTCAAAATCCGTTATGCCTATAACGAGCTTTTTGTTGGCGGTTATGTAGGCGAGGTCCTCGACGACCGCGGCGGGCGTGTCGGTGTCTTTCCCGAGACAGGAAGCGAGCGCCACGACAGTCGCGCCGACAAGAACAAGGGCAAGAACTATAAACATTTTCTTTTTCATAAGTTAGTAACCTCCGTTTTTTAATGTTGTCGCATTATATTAACTCATTAGCGAGGTAAAGTAAAGCGATTTTCAAAAATTTGGGAAATTATACAACACGGACGCGAAAACGCGTCCGTTATTGTGTATATTTTAGTAAATCAGCAAAGCTTTTTTGCCGTATTGAGGGCGAGCGACATCATATCCGTAAACGAGCTTTGCCTGATTTTTGCGCTTAAAGCCTCGCCCGTGGCAAGACTGTCCGAGACGGTAAGCACGGAAAGCGCGCGCCCTCCGGCTCGGGCGGCGTTCATATAAAGGGCGGCAGTTTCCATCTCCACAGCCAGAACCCCCATATCGCTCCACGGCTTTACGCTCTCGCCGGAGTAAAACGCGTCTGTCGTAAGCACGCTGCCGACGCGCGTTTTAAGCCCCATTTTGTCAGCCTCTGTCTTGCAAACGGAGAGCAGGGAAAAGTCCGCCGTCGGGGCAAAGCCGCCGGGCAGGGAAAAGGATTTGGCGTAAGCGGAATTCGTGCAGGCGCCCATCGCAAGAATGATATCCATAATGCCGATGCTTTTGTTAATCGCGCCGCACGAGCCTGTTCTTATAATGTTTTCCACGCCGAAAAAATTGAAAAGCTCGTAGCTGTAAACGCCCATCGAGGGCATACCCATACCGCTTGCCATAACGGATACCCTAACGCCTTCATATTCGCCCGTATAGCCCTGCGCGCCCCTGACGTCGTTGACAAGCCTTGCGCCGTCAAGGAAGTTTTCGGCGATATATTTTGAGCGCAGAGGGTCCCCCGGCATTATAACTGTTTTTGCGAAGTCGGCGGGTGATGCGTCAATATGAGGGGTGGGATAGGAACGGCTCATAAAAATTACTCCTAAAATCATATTTCAACGGCAAACAACCGATTATATATTACCATATTATATGAAAAATTTAAATAGAATTATAAATTTCAGCCGTTGACCGGAGAATTTGTGATTGAAAACGCCGTTTCGCTGTGGTACAATTAAAAAAATGAAGCGAGGAAAGGTGTGTTTCGTATGGCTTGTGATAAGTTCGCGACAGAGGGGCTGACGTTTGACGACGTGCTTCTTGTTCCCGCCCGGTCTGACGTTATGCCCGCGGATATTGATTTGAAGACAAGGCTGACCAAAAAAATCCGACTGAATACGCCTGTTATGACAGCGGCTATGGACACCGTTACCGAAACCCGTATGGCGATAGCGATTGCGCGGGAGGGGGGTATCGGTGTTATTCATAAGAATATGTCCATTGAGGAACAGGCGACGATGGTTGACCAAGTGAAAAGGAGCGAGCACGGCGTCATCTCAAACCCGTTTTTCCTCTCGCCCGAGCATTACGTCTATGACGCGATGGATCTGATGCAGCGTTTCAAGATTTCGGGCGTGCCTATATGCGAAAGCGGCAAGCTCGTCGGCATACTCACGAACCGCGACCTGCGTTTTATGACTGATTTTGACGTTAAAATCAGCGAGGTGATGACGAAGGACAACCTGATTACGTCCCATATCGGGACGACCCTCGAACAAGCGCAGAAGGTTTTAATGAAGCATAAAATAGAGAAGCTCCCGCTCGTTGACGAAAACGGAATGCTCAAAGGGCTTATTACTATAAAGGATATTAAGAAGGCTGTCGAGTATCCAAACTCCTCGCGCGACGGCAAGAGCAGGCTGCTTTGCGCCGCAGCGCTCGGCGCTACGGACGACATACTTGAACGGGCGGCGGCTCTCGCGAAAGCCGAGGTTGACGCGTTTGTGCTTGACTCCGCGCACGGACACAGCGTGAACATTATAAACGCCGTAAGCAAGGTTAAGGCGGCGTTCCCCGGCGTCTCGCTCATAGCCGGAAACGTGGCGACCGCCGATGGTACGAGGGCGCTGATAGACGCGGGCGCGGACGCCGTAAAGGTGGGTATAGGTCCCGGCTCCATTTGTACGACGCGTGTCGTGGCGGGTATCGGCGTACCGCAGATTACGGCGATATACGACGCCGCGAACGAGGCGGTGAAAAGCGGGATACCCGTTATCGGAGACGGCGGTATCAAGTACTCGGGAGATATCGTCAAGGCGCTCGCCGCGGGCGCGAACGTTGTGATGATAGGCTCTCTCGTTGCGGGCTGCGAGGAGTCGCCCGGCGATACGGAAATATATCAGGGCAGGCAGTTTAAGGTTTACAGGGGAATGGGAAGCATCGGTGCGATGAGCTGCGGCAGCACGGACAGGTACTTTCAGAGCGGCGGTAAAAAACTCGTGCCCGAGGGGGTTGAGGGACGCGTTCCGTATAAGGGACCGCTTTCCGAAACAATATATCAGATGCTCGGCGGTGTGCGCTCCGGCATGGGCTACTGCGGCTGCGGCAATATACCCGACCTGCAAAAGAACGCGAGGTTTGTCAGGATTACGGGTGCGGGTCTCAAAGAAAGCCATCCTCACGACGTGTATATCACGAAGGAAGCGCCGAACTATTCGGGCAGCACGGTTACTTAATATATTCCGCTGCCGCTTCGCAAAGGTTAATTACCGTTCGGACAATATCTCAATCAATAAAGAGGCTCCCGCGTTTTCACTGTGCGGAAGCCCTTTTTTTGTTTACTGTAACGGGAAATTTAATAGCACATTATTCATCTAAATCATCTTCAAAAGAATAATCGTTCAACTCCTCAAAGTTTAAAAACTCCGAAAGTGTCATATTGAACGCAATGGCAATTTTGTGTAAGGTCATAACCCGCGGGTTTTTAGTAAGACCCCTGACAATGTTATCAAGCGTTGACTGTTTAACGTCGCTCATAGTTGCCAATTTGTTTATCGCTATATTTCTATCCTTACATAATTTTCGTATACGCTTTACAAATATTTCTGAATATTCCATAGTTCATTCCTCGTAATCACCATACTAATTTTTAGATTAATATAATAATAACAAGGAATACCACAATGATTACCCAAATACGGGTTGACACCGCTAAGCAAAAAAAGTATAATCATCTATACCCGAATACGGGTAATAACACCAAGGAGCATACTATGTCTATTTGTACTTTTTTCGGACACCGGGATTGTCCGAGCACTGTCTTACCCAAGTTAAATGACATATTGGAAGAATTAATAATCAATAATTCCGTCAATCGGTTTTTGGTCGGCAATCAGGGAAACTTTGATTATTATGCGCGTATCACATTGGAGAAATTAAAGCGGTTCCATTCGCAGATAAGCTATTCTGTCGTACTTGCATATATACCGCAAAAGCGAAACGACTTTAACAGTACGGATTATTCCAATGCTATAATTCCCGACGGAATAGAAAGCATTCCCCGCCGTTTTTCTATCTGTTGGCGCAATAAGTGGATGATAGAGCAATCGGAATATGTTGTAACCTATATTACGCATTCATTCGGTGGTGCTGCTCAGTTTGCGCTTTTTGCGGAAAAGAAACAAAGAATTTGTATAAACATAGCGGTATGAGTCATCTGACTTACACGCTTATCCTTTTCGCTGTGGCAAAAATTCTTACATTTTTCGCTCTCCATTTAAAGTACAGGAGGCTCCCGCGTTTTCACTGTGCGGAAGCCCTCTTTTGCGTTTTATGCCGTTGCGTTATATCTCGGGAATTTCAATCGCGATTTCCCTGCCCAGACGCGCCGAGCGCGCGATACCGTCAAGAATAGCCTGATTGTATATAATCTGGCTTGAAGGAACGGGCGAGGGGAGACCGTATTCAATGGCGTCGATAAACGAGCGTATCTTCTTGTCAAAATTATCGCCCTCATTTCTCGCCTCGGGAATAGTCGTGTCAACACAAATGCCGGCGACATTGTGGTATACCTTGAGCGGACCGCCGATAGAGCCGTTCCAGCAGTTGGTGGAGGGTATGCGAAGTCCCGCCTCTTTACCGAATATCAAAGAGTCGCCCGGCGTGTTCATGTGCATAGCCCAGGCTATACGGAAGTCAAGGATAATACCGCCCTCAAGGCGCACGAACGCCGCCGCGAAATCGTCCACGCCGAATTTTTCCGCGTATTCGGGCTTGTCAAGATAATCGGGGCGCCGTCCGAAGAAGTCCGACGTATAGCCGGTGACGGTCAGCGGCTTCGGGTAACCGACCGCGTTTAAGACCATATCGAGCGAGTAGCAACCGATGTCGCCCAAAGCGCCGAGACCCGCCGTTTCTTTTTCGATAAAGGAGGTGCCGAACGGAGTCGGAATACCGTGCCTTCTGCCGCCGCCCGTCTGTATGTAGTAAACCTCGCCAAGCTCGCCGGACTGCACTATTTTCTTGACCATTTTCATATTCTCGTCAAAGCGCGGCTGAAAGCCTATCGAAAGGATTTTGCCGCTTTTCTTCTCGGCGCGGCGTATGGCGACGGCTTCCTCAAGGGTGACGCACATCGGCTTTTCAAGCAGGACGTTTACGCCCTTTTCAAGCGCGTAAACGGTACACTCGGCATGCGTCGCGTTGTAGGTGCAGACGCTGACGGCGTCAAGCTCTTCGGCGTCGAGCATCTCCTTGTGGCTCCTGTAGCATCTGATTTCGGGATGCCCGTACTTCTCGCAGAAAGCCTGTGCCTTACCCTCGATAAGGTCTGCCGCCGCGACAAGCTCGACGTCGGGGCATTTCTCATAGCTGCGAAGATGGGCCTCGGCTATCCAACCCGTGCCTATGATGCCGACTTTCAGCTTTTTCCCGTCGAAAAGCTTGTTTTCCTCGTGTTTTTCCTGAAAAGCGTTTAAGATATCTGTCGCCATAGCATAACCTCCAAAATTAATTTGTCACAGATACATTACCATATTTTCCTGTCTCTTTCAAGGCGTATATAAAAAAAGAAAAAGGCTCCCCCGCACGGAAACGCGGCGCCCTCGGGGATGACAAAACATAACAGGGCAGGACGCCCTGTAAACGCCCGGCGTCATTCTTTCTGTTCGGAAAGCTTTCTGACGACACAAGTAAAGCAAACGAATACTATTGCTTCCTGCCGCAGGTCTTGCATTTATCCAGCATACCTACTTTCACCGCCGCAGAACTGGCACCGCCCCTGCTGTATCCACTGAAACTGAAGCTCCCGCTTGCGGTCGCGCTGCATTCTTCCCCATGGGTTTTTGGCGAAGATATAAATTGTGAATTCAAAGCTTTCCGGCAGACGCATGTTCGCAAGTGATGTGCAGCCCTCAAAGGCGGACATCCCCAGGAAAGTAACGCTGTCGGGAATAAAAACGTTCGTAAGGCTTACGCAGTTTTCAAAAGCCGAATTCCCGATAGAGGTAACGCCCTCGGGGAGGGCTATGCTTTTAAGACCGGTACAGCCCTCAAAAGCGTAATTGCCGATTTTTTTAATAGATTCCGGCAAAGCTATTTCAGTCAGCGCACTGCAAAACTCAAAAACGTGGGGACCGATGTTCTTTAAATTATTCGGAAGAGAAATATTTCTCAGCCCCGTGCAGCCCTTGAACGCGGAGTTCGCTATAACGGTAACGCTGTTCGGAACGACAACGCTCGTAAGACCCGTGCAGCACTCAAACGCATAGTTGCCGATATATTTTATACTTTTCGGAATAGTGACGCTTTTAATATAGGAACACATGCTGAAAGCCCTGTTCCCGATATGCGTGATGCTGTCCGGTATGACGACATTAGACGACTTACCGCCGTATTTTTCCAAAATTCCGCCCCTGACGGCAAAATCTGTTACAACGTTTTCCGGTGTGGACTCTGTAGCGACAGATAAGGCGCTGCCCACAATATCGTATAGTTTAATCGCCCTATCAACTATAAACGCAGAATTGCATACTTCGCACACATCCGCTTCGTCCACGGACTCAACTTTTATTATTGCCCCGCACTTAGGGCATTTTGCCGTTACCAATGACATTGCATTCACTATCCTTTCTGTAAGTCTGTTTGTGTTTTAGCGCGTAGTAACGCCCGCAAAAATGTAAGGTTAGCTTAGCAATATAACGCGGGCGAATTTTACACCAATTATATAATATCACAATTAGTAATAATAAACAATACAATTTAAATAAAAGCGCCTTTTTTGCATATTTTATATGAAGATAGAAAAACCCCCACCTTCGGGGGGTTTTTTCTAAGCAGAAAGAGAATGTTATTTCTCCTTGCGTACTTGTATTGGCAATATCAATATAGTTTGAAGTGTTTACAGACAGTGTACGAAAATGTTAACAAATTGTGAACTTTTCATTATTTTTATACTTTTTTCAATTATTTTTAAATAATTCAGTTGATTATGCATAACGCGTCAAAGCTGAAACCGGCGAGGCACAACACTTGGCGACCGTTGACTTTTAGGCTTGTGTGTTGTATAATTTTTTATATTTTTACTAATGTTGGGATTGATAATTTATGGAGTGGACGGGGCTCAACGAACTGCGCGAATCCTTTCTGTCCTTTTTTGAAAGCAAAGGGCATTTAAGGATTACGAGCGCTTCTCTTGTACCGTTGGAAGACAAAAGCCTTTTACTAATAAATGCGGGCATGGCGCCGTTTAAAAAGTATTTTACAGGGGAGGTCTCTCCCCCGTGCGTCAGATGCGTGTCATGCCAGAAGTGCGTCCGCACGCCCGATATTGAGCGGGTAGGAAAGACGGCGCGTCACGGCACCTATTTTGAGATGCTCGGCAACTTCTCTTTCGGCGATTATTTTAAGGACGAAGCGATAGCCTGGGCGTGGGAATATCTTACAAAGGTGCTTAAAATCCCGAAGGACAAGCTTTATATCAGCGTTTTTTACGAAGACGGCGAGGCTTACGATATCTGGACGAAAAAGATAGGCATAGAGAAAACTCATATCGTAAGGCTCGGCAGGGAAGACAACTTTTGGGAGCATGGGGCGGGTCCGTGCGGTCCGTGCTCGGAGGTTTATTTTGACAGGGGCGAAAAGTATTCCTGCGGCTCGTCTGACTGCGCTGTCGGCTGCGACTGCGACAGATTTGTTGAGGTGTGGAATCTCGTCTTCACACAATTTGAGAATGACGGAAACAACAACTATACGCGCCTTAAAAACCCGAATATAGATACGGGTATGGGGCTTGAAAGGCTCGCCTGCGTTATGCAGGGCGTCAGCAATCTTTTTGAGGTTGACACAATACAGAATATTGTGAATAAGATTTGCGCTATAGCGGGAACAGAATACCGAAGCAACGAAAAAACCGACGTTTCTATAAGGATTATTGCAGACCATATAAGAAGCACGGTGTTTATGATTTCTGACGGCGTTATTCCCTCAAATGTCGCAAGGGGCTATGTTTTGCGCCGTCTTTTAAGACGCGCCGCCCGTCACGGCAGGCTGCTCAATATTGAAGGGTCATTTTTGCCGGAGCTTGTAAGCGCAGTTATTAAGGAGAACAAAGAGGCGTATCCGGAGCTTGCGGAAAAAGAGGAGTATATCGCAAAGGTTATAGGAATGGAAGAGGATAGCTTTTCAAAAACAATTGACTCCGGGCTGTCGGTGCTTGCCGATATGATAAAGAACACAAAAGGCGCGGTACTATCCGGCAAAGACGCCTTCAAGCTGCAGGACACATACGGCTTTCCGCTTGATTTGACGAAAGAAATACTTGAAGAAAGCCATATGACAGTAGAGCAGGACGAGTTTGAAGAGCTTTTAGAAAATGCGAAGAACACGGCAAGAGCGGCGCGTAAAGACGCCGGAGCCGACGCGTGGCGGGACTCCTCGTTCGCTGTTAAAGATATAGAGCCGACTAAATTCGTCGGTTATACGGATAACCGTTCAAAATCAAAAATCCTTGCGATTATCGCAAGCGGCGAGCTTGCGGAAAAAATAAACCTCGGTGAAACCGGAACGATTGTGACGGACGTCACTCCGTTTTATGCCGAAAGCGGCGGTCAAATAGGGGACACGGGTATAATAACCGCAAACGGAACGGTTTTTGAGGTAAGCTCCGTTACCGCCTCGCCGGAGGGCGCGTATCTCCACAGCGGAGCCGTGACGGCAGGCGCCGCCCTTATAAAAGGCGAAACGGTGAGCTGTGAAATAAACGCCGAAAAACGTCTTGCAACAAAAAGAAACCACACGGCGGCGCACTTACTGCACGCGGCGCTCAGAAAAACCCTCGGCGCGCATGTAGCTCAGGCAGGCTCTTTTGTATCTCCTGAAATTGTGCGTTTTGACTTTTCGCACTTTTCGGCGCTTACGGCGGAGGAAATCGTAACCGTTGAAAATCTCGTTAATGAAGTTATTTTATCCGCGTTGCCCGTAAGCGTAACGGAAACGGATATAAAAGAAGCGAAAAAGCTCGGCGCGGTCGCCCTGTTCAATGAAAAATACGGCGATGTTGTAAGAGTGGTTAAATGCGGCGATTTCTCGGCGGAGTTTTGCGGCGGAACGCATGCCGAGAACACGGGCAATATCGGGCTGTTTAAGATTATATCCGAGTCGTCGGTTGCCGCGGGGGTCAGGAGAATAGAAGGTATTACGGGGCTAAATTCTCTACAGTATTTAAGAAGCAGAGAAACACTTATTCATAAAACGGCGGCGGCTCTTAAAACGGGTAATATTGATGATATTTCTGAAAAGGCGGCTTCTCTCTCGATTGAGCTTAAAACG
>CAZQXZ010000029.1:9781-18840 GCA_964597515.1 uncultured Eubacteriales bacterium
CGCAAAAAGAGTCCGACGCGCTAAAAAGCGAAATTGCGAAAGCAAGGTCTGCCGATTTGCTTTCTTCTTATAAGCAAGTCGGGGACATAAGGCTTTATGTTGCCGATATGGGCGAGGCTTCCGCCGGAGAGGTACGCGCGGCGTGTGACGGCGCGAAGGAAAAGGGTCCCGACGCCGTTGCCTTAATAGGCGCGAGGCAAAGCGATAAAGGCACTGTTTCAATTGCGTGTATGTGCGCGCCCGACGCTGTGAAAAAGGGAGCGCACGCGGGAAACATTGTGCGGGAGGCGGCAAAAATTGTCGGCGGCTCCGGCGGCGGAAAAGCCGAAAGCGCGATGGCGGGAGGCAAGGATATTTCAAGGTTAAACGACGCGCTTAATTCTGCCGAAAGGATACTTGCCGGTTTTATTGGAGGTTAAAGCTATGGACTGTATTTTTTGTAAGATTATCAACAATGAAATTCCCTCAAAAAAAGTCTATGAGGACGACACGGTTCTGTGCTTTTACGATATAGAGCCTGCGGCGCCCGTTCATATTTTGCTTATTCCTAAAACGCATATAGCTTCGGCGGCACAAATTAATGCCGATAACAGCTCTGTTATAGCCCATATTTTCGAGGTTGCCGCAAAGCTTGCGAAAGAGCTTGCTGTTTCTGACGGGTTTAGGATAGTAACGAATTGCGGGGACGCGGCGGGTCAAAGCGTAAAGCACCTGCATTTTCACCTTTTAGGAGGGCGCGAACTCAATTTGCCTTTGGGATGACAACAATATAGCGGGCTCGCGGGATGTGGGGTGGTTTCTTGTCGAGACCGATGTTCATCTTCGGCTTTACTTTCGCCGCCGTATGCTTCGTCTGTTGCAAAACGGGCGTGTATGCGGCGTATGCCGCCATTATTGTGTCCGCTGCCGCCGCGGTAATTTTCTTTTTAATCCGTCCCCTGCGAAAAGTCCTCGAAATACCGCTTACGGCGGCTGCTATATTGCTGTCCGCAGTTATTTTCATTTTGTTTTTCAATTTTTCCTATAAAAAAGCCGCGGCATATGACGGGACAACCGCGTTTACCGGAAAAATCATATCGCTGCCCCAAAAAAGCTATGATGTTTACAGATATGAAATTGAAACCGTAAGTATCGGGGAGGAGTTTGTCAGAATAAAGCTTCTTTACACTTCTCCGGACGAGCTTTACTGCGATGCGTTTGACTGCATATCGGTGAGTGACGCGAAGCTCTATATTCCGAAAACCGCAGACGGCAAAGAGTCCGAAGCATATAAATCGCGCGGCATATATCTTCGGGCGTATTCGGTAGACCTGCCGCAGGTTTTATTCTCATATGACAAAACCCCGTTTTACTATATTCTTATGTTTCGGCAATCCATTGTCAACGCGGTTTTTGAAAGGTCCTCGGGGGACAGGGCGGGCATTATCATAGCGATGATACTCGGAGATACAAGCTACATTTCCGCAGCCGCGAAGGACCGGTTTGCCAACAGCGGAGCGGCGCATCTTCTTGCCGTATCGGGACTCAACGTGTCTGTATGGGTATCGTTTCTAATGGCGTTTCTTACGCTTTTTGGCACGGGGCGCAAAACGGCGAGTATACTTTCCCTCTTGTTTTTAGCCTTTTTCATTGTGTTGACGGGCTTCAGCGCGTCGATAATAAGGGCGGCGTTAATGTTAGCGGTCGTTATTGTCGCTCCTTTTTTCAAAAGGCGCGCAGACTCGCTTAACTCTTTAGGGATTGCTGTTTTTCTGATAGCCGCCGCCAACCCTTTTTCCGTGCTTTCGGCAAGCCTCCAGCTTTCGGTTACGGCAACCTTCGGTATTATCACAATAGGAAGCTACTACTGCGCGCGTTTCGCGAAGTTTATAACGCGTATTCGCGTGATACTTCTCAAACGTCTTATTTCCTACGCGGCGGATATTATAATTATAACGGTATGCGCGTTTGTGTCCACGCTTCCCGTAACGGTAGCCGTTTTCGGCAGGATATCCCTTTCGGCTCCCGCAACAAATCTGCTCGTCATGGGGCTGTCGTCATTAACGATGATTTTCGGCGGCACGGGATTTGTTTTGTCTTACTCGGAAATACTCGCGCCCGTCGCGAATTTATGGTTCGCGATAGCCGGCACCGCGTCGGGGCTTATCCTCGACTGCGTAAATTTCTTCGGCTCGCTAACATTTTCCGCTCTGCCTGTTGATACCGTCATATACTCCTTTTGGCTTATAGCCACGGTTATTCTCCTTATTTGCGCCGCCGTAATCCTTATAAGGAGGAAAACCCGCTTCCCGCTCGAGGTAACGGCAGCCTTATGCGTCGCGCTTTTCATACTCGGCAACAGCGCCGCGATGATGCCCTCGAAAATAAACGTAAAGTGCACGGTTCTGCCCGTTTCCGGGTGTCCCGCCGTCGTACTGCAAAGCGGGAGGCATTACGCGCTTATCTGCTGCCCGGGGGACGCCGGCAATTTTACATACGAGCTTACCGCCCATATGCCGCAAATGCCCTCGACAAGCCTCGATTTATTGCTTATGCCTTACGGTACGCTCGGAAGAGAGAGCTATGCCGATATCATAAGAGATTACTCGCCCAAAAATATCTTCGCGGATTTTAACATGTATAAAGACAATTCTGATATTTTGACCGATGAGGTATATATCGGCGATACCGCGAAATTTTTGCTTTGGGGAGATGTGAGCGTTTCGTACCGCAACACCGAGCAGGCAAACTGTGTTATAATTAAAATCAATGATAAAACCGTTATGATATCGCTGTCTCCCGAAAACGATATAAAGGAAATATGCGAAAAGCTTGCCGTTCCCAATATTCTTATTTGCCCCGACAGTCTGCCGCAAAATATGGGCGCCGTTATTTATGACGAGATTATCGTAACGGGCAGTCTTTCGCAAATGCGTAAAGACACATATGAAAAAGCCTTGATTTTCACACAGGATACGCATTTCACCGCGTATGAAGGCAGCATCTGTATATTTAAACGAAAAGGAGAAAAATAATGGGCGCCCTTGACGAAAACTCGCTGTTAAAGCAGATACGCGAAAAGAAATTCGACAGGCTGTATCTTCTGTACGGAACCGAGGATTACTTGAAGCAGCATTATGCTTCTCTCATACCGAAAAAGACTGTAAAACCCGACTTTGAGACGTTTAACCTGCATATACTCGACGGGAACGGCATTTCGCTTGACGAAATTGCCGATTGTATAAACGCTCTGCCGATGATGGGCGAATACTCGTGTACGGTGGTGCGCGATTTGAATATTGCCGAGCTTGTATCGGAGAAAGCTTCCAAAGAGCAGGAGCCTCAGCTTGATGCTCAGGACGGCAAAGGTCAGAAATTTCAAGATTTGATTGAAATAATATCGGATATTCCCGAAACCTCCATATTGATTTTTTGGCTCGACGGCGTACAGGTCGACATGAAAAACTCCAAATGGATAAAGGTAATAAAAACCTTTGAAAAATACGGCAGCGCGGTCAACCTGAGCAGCCGCTCCCTGTCCGCACTCGCAAAGCTGCTCTGTGACTCGGCGGCAAAAAAGGGCTGCGCCTTAGACCGGGCGGACGCTTCGTATATGATAAGTATAGCCGGAGACGACATGGGTACGCTCAGAAACGAGCTTGACAAGCTCTGCCTTTATAAAACGGACGGGAAAATAACGCGCGCGGATATTGACAAATGCGTTATTTTCAGCGCGCAGGCAAAAATCTTTTCCCTCGCAAAGGCAATCATCGCGGGGAGAGCCGACGAAGCGTTTGAGATTTTAGGGCTTCTGATAAAGCAAAGAGAGGAGCCGTTCGTTATTCTCGCCGTCCTCTCGGGCGCGTATATTGATATGTACCGCGTAAAAGCGGCAATTCAGAGCGGGCTGAGGGCCCCCGCCGTCGCGGACTGCTTCGCGGGGTACAAAAACAAAATGTTTGCTATTGAAAACGCCGCCTCCTCCTCAAAAAAATACAGCTTGGAACAGCTTCGGCAGGCAATATTTTTGCTCTCAAACGCTGATACGGAGATGAAAAGCACGCGGGCAGACCGTAAAACGGTACTTGAGTTTCTGATATTAAATCTGCTAAGGATATAAAATATGATTAAAACAAACAGAGTTGTAGTAGTTGAAGGTAAGTACGATAAAATAAGGCTTTCCTCCGTGATAGATGCCGTAATAATCGAAACAGACGGGTTCGGTGTATTTAATGATAAAGAAAAACAGCAGATGATAAGGACACTGGCGGTAAAAAAAGGACTGCTTATCCTTACAGACAGTGATGCGGCGGGGTTTAAGATACGCTCGTATATAGGCGGGCTTGTCCCGCCCGAAACCGTAAAGCACGCTTATATTCCCGATATTTTAGGTAAAGAAAAGCGTAAAAGCTCTCCCTCAAAGGAGGGGAAAATAGGCGTTGAGGGGATTTCACAAATCGTACTTATAACGGCGCTTAGGCAAGCGGGCATACTTTATGAGGAAACAGAAGAAATTGAGCGAAAAATTACGAAAACAGATTTTTATGAGGACGGAATAAGCGGCAAATCACATAGTAAAAGCATGCGCCTTGCACTTACAAAAAGACTTTCTTTGCCGTCGCGCCTTTCGGCTAACGCGCTGCTGCAAATCATAAACGCGTTTATGACCTTTGATGAATACAAAGACACGGTTGAGGAAATAAATAATGCTCAAAAAGAATGACAATATCCCCCTTTTTATCGAGGATTACACATCAGAGGGCGGCGGCATAGGTAAATATGAGGGGCTTGCTGTTTTTGTGCCTGATACGGCAGTCGGCGACACTGTTTTATGCCATATTATTAAGGTTAAAAAGAATTACGCCATAGGAAAGCAAAAAGAAATAATAACACCGTCAAAGGACAGACAGCAAAACGACTGCCACGCGTTCCCGCGCTGCGGCGGCTGTGCTTTCAGGCATATAACATATGAAGCAGAGTTAAATTATAAACAAAAGCGTGTTGAGGACGCGTTTTTAAGAATAGGCGGCATAAAGCTTTTACCCGAAAAGATTTTAGCTGCAAAAGATATATATAATTATCGAAACAAAGCGCAGTACCCCGTAAGGCTTGAAAACGGAGAAATTAAAATAGGCTTTTTCTCACAAAGAAGCCACCGCATAACAGATACTGCCAACTGCGCCTTACACCCAAATGATTTTAGTAAAGCCGTAAAAATATTCAGAGGATTTCTAAATAATTCCTCTAACTCAATATACGATGAAAAAACGGGGAAAGGGCTTGTCCGCCACCTTTATTTAAGAAAAGCGTTCGCCGCAAACGAGCTTATGGTTTGCCCCGTAATAAACGGAAAAGAGTTAAAAGACACCGATATTTTAATAGAAAAGCTAAAGGAAATCCCGTCATTTAAGACACTAATTCTTAACATAAATAAAGAGAACACAAACGCTGTACTCGGCAGCGACTGTAAAACGCTTTACGGGGACGGATTTATTACGGACGAGCTTTGCTCCTTGAAACTAAGGCTTTCACCGCTTGCGTTTTATCAAGTAAACCCGTGTCAAACAGAGGTTTTATATAAAAAAGTCAAAGAGCTTGCAAACACGAAACCCTCTGACACAATAGTCGATTTATACTGCGGCACAGGCACAATAGGGCTGACGCTTGCAAAAGAAATAAAGCGGTTAATAGGAGTTGAAATAGTCGAGGAAGCCGTAAAAGACGCCGAGGAAAACGCAAAGCAAAACACCATAAAAAACGCCCGCTTTCTCTGTGCCGATGCCGAAAAAGCGGCAAAAACCCTCGAAAACGAGGGCATTGGCCCGAACACCGTAATCCTCGACCCCCCAAGAAAAGGCTGCGACAGAAAGCTGCTCGAAACAGTCTCCCGAATGAACCCCGAAAAAATTATTTACGTCTCCTGCGACCCCTCAACCCTCGCCCGCGACTGCAAAATCTTAGAGGAAACAGGTTACACAGTAAAAACAATAAATCCGGTTGACCTCTTCCCCCGCACAGTACATGTTGAGACGGTTGTATTGATGTCAAGGGTGAAAGATTGAGTGTGTTGAAAAGCCTTGATATAAGGGAATTTCTAGGTTATGGCATTAGAAATCATCACTCGAAAATTGCCTAATTTTTGCTTCGAGGGAACAAGTCGGGACAAGCAAATTTCCTCGTGACAGAGCGATTTTGATGTCAGTGCTTGGCGAGTGGTCAGGTTAGATATCATGGGTTCACGAGTGGTCGATTTAGATGTTTTTTCGGATTTTTTAGGTTGTATGGTCAGGTTGGATGTAGGGTAAAAGATATGAAGGTTATCTTCAAAACTGAGTTACAAAGATAATTAAAGGAGGACTAAAAACTAGATGTTTAAGGAATATGGTGAATTAAGTACAATTTTATACGAGCATACAAAACCTGTTGGTCATTCAATTGATGGTGATATAGAGTATTATTCAGAAAAATTAAAAGCACTATCCGGGAGAGTTCTTGAAGCGGGAGTTGGTACAGGTCGAATGCTAATCCCTTTCATTGAAGGTGGCATGGTAATTGACGGTGTAGATATATCAGCGGAAATGATAGCGCAATGCAAAAGGAATATGGAAAAACATAATGTTACTGCAAGTTTATATGAGCAAGATTTGACCGCTTTATGCCTGCCGAATAAATATGACGCAATAATAATGCCAACGGGGAGTTTTTGCCTTTTACCAAAGGAAAGCATAAAAGACGTCCTAAGACTTTTCCATAACCATTTAAATGTAGGGGGAAAAATTATAATTGACCTAGAAATGCCGTCATATTATAAAGAAGGGGCAACGAGTTTAAGTAGTTTTCCTCTTAGCAAAGAAACAGGAATTATACTATCAAGCATAAATGGCAAGATTGACTGGATGGCACAAAAGACATCATCAATTAGTAAATATGAACTGGTTGAAAATGGCGAAGTTATAAAGACTGAGGTTTCAAACTTTACTCTATATTATCCTTTTTAGTAAAAAACTGAAAAACACTTTTCTCAATACTCCGCAGTTGGCAACAGAACGGTGAATCTATCCTCGTAAATGATAATATTCGGATTATGACGTGCGGTTTTCGCTAAAGTATGTTTTATCTTGTTTTCGTAAATGCCAAATGGTATAATTATGGAGTTAGAGTACTTTGAAAATGGAAAGCAAAAGACTATGCTCTTTGTGCCGTTCATAATGTTTCAAAACACAGTGTATTATTAAAAAGAGGGAGGGCAGTTTATGATAAGGAAAGCAACGATTTTAGATTTATCCGCCGTCACAAAATTAGCAATTTTACTATGGCGGGATAATGAGTTTGAAGAGTTGGAAAAGGAAATAAAGGAGATAATTTCAGATAAAGAGGCTGTTGTTTTCCTGTATTTTGACGAAGATACTCCTATCGGGTTTGCACAGTGCCAAATGCGTTATGATTATGTGGAAGGAACAGACAGCAGCCCCGTCGCGTACTTAGAGGGTGTTTTTGTAGCCGAAAATTATCGAAATAGGGGTATTGCTACAAAGCTACTCAAACAGTGTGAGCTGTGGGCTTTAGAAAAAGGCGCTTTTGAATTTGCGAGCGACTGTGAAATCACAAATACAGAAAGCTATGATTTTCATATAAAATATGGCTTTTTAGAAGCTAATCGTATCGTTTGTTTTAAGAAGATAATCAAAACAAAACAGCCTGTGCCATGCGGACGGTTGTTTGCCGGTAAGGAGTAGATATTATGTCCCCGTTTTATAAACAGGTATACGGTATTGTAGAACAAATACCTTACGGCAAGGTGATTTCATACAGTCAGATTGCGTTTATGTTAGGGCGTCCGCGCGCGGCGCGGGAGGTCGGGTGGGCTATGCGCCGCTGCCCTGACGGGCTGCCCTGGCAGAGGGTGGTTATGAAGGACGGCACGGTTACGGGCGGTAATTATGCAAATATACGAAAGGCTCTTTTGGAAGCCGAAGGCGTGGCGTTTCTGCCCGACGGCCGCGTTGATATGCGTTTATGCGGTTTCAAACCGACAGATATTTAGCCTCTAAAAGACTTAACATATGCGAATACGGGTAAAAGCTGTCCGAACCGAAACGCCGTTCCTATCATATATATACCGTAATCAACTGAATATCATTCACACCCAACGCGGTTTCAACGATTATGTCCGCGCCGTCTTGCCGAAAAGCCAAAGGCTCCTCGCAAAGCTTTGATGTCTCTTTAATTTTTGCGACCTGCTGCGGCAGCAAATCTAGGGGGCTGCCCATTTCCTCCCAAACGCGCAGCGGGTTGCAGTTTGTCTCGTCAATACTCTGTACCGTCACACGGTGCGCCGCGCCCGCGTCGCGCAGTGTAAAGGATGCCGCCTGTTTCTTGCCGTCGCCGGGCAAATACTCCTGATGATACGCTAAAATTTGAAAACAGCCTTCTTTTTTAAATACCGCGTACTCGATATCCCCGCCCTGTTCATCCGCGAGAATTAACCGCTCTTCACCTAACTGACTAAGCAGCTTATAACCCCAAAAACTGGGTTTCGCAATGCCGTGTATCGTCAAAAGACCGAAAGAACCGCTGAAAGGCTCCGGAAAAAAGAACAGCTCCTCAAAAATATCCGAAAAGCTCCAATGGGCGTAGCCGTCCGCCAAATTCCAGTTATCCATAACCGTCTTCACCGCAAGCGCCGCCGATTGCCGCGTATCGTGAACGGGCGCCGTACAGGTGGCGCAGCAATTCCACTCCGTATAAAACAAGGGCAGCTCCCCAGCGATTTCCCTGGCGTACCTAAGCCGCTCGGTCAAATAATTTTTAGGATATTTCGCAATCATTTCATCGCTGTATGTCAGATTGCGTATTTTTTTATTCAGCGTATCCGTACCCGATTCCCGATAACGCTTAATCAAGCCGCGCACCGTCTTCAGGTTGTAGGGAATGCCTATCGCGTCTCCCGGATACTGATGTGTGGACAAAAAGTCTATCGGCACCCGCTCGCGCTTACAAAACTCAAGCATCTCCGGCAGCCAGCGGCTTGCGGAGGTAGAGGGACCGCCCACCATAAGCCGTTCGTCCACCGACTTTAT
>CAZQXZ010000030.1:0-17182 GCA_964597515.1 uncultured Eubacteriales bacterium
TTCAAAAAGGATACTCAATAGATTATTAAAAAATAAAATTATTTAACGAGCCGGAACTGTAAATTTATGTAAATTTGTTTCGGCTCGTTTTATTGCATATATCTTGGCTTTTTACTTTAATAAACATTTACCGAAAGAGCAAACGAATACTTCCGCGAATGCCAAAGATAACACGCTTTAAACGGCAAAACGCCGCACCTTTCGGCACGGCGTCCGCTTTTGTTGTTGGTAAAGCAATTAACCTATAAATTGTTGTGTCCAATAGTGTCCGTCCGCCGCGTAGCCTACGCCTATTCGGGTGAACGAGGCGTTGAGAATATTTGCCCTGTGTCCGGATGAGTTCATCCAGCCCTGCATAACCTTCTCGGGATTAGAATAACCCATAGCTATATTTTCGCCCGCGGTTTTATATGTGATGCCGAACGATTTCATCATTTCAAACGGAGAGCCGTAAGTAGGACTTGTGTGACTAAAATAATGATTGTCGCGCATATCCTGTGACTTTATTCTCGCCACGTTTGAGAGCTTCGCGTCCGGCGTAAGAGGAGCAAGTCCTTTCGCGGCGCGTTCCTTGTTGACAAGAGCCGCTACCTGCTCTTCAAAGCTGAGATTGTCCGTATTTTGCTTCGTAGTGGACGGCTGCGCCGTCGCCGGTTTTGTCGTTGACGGCTGCGCCGTCGCCGGTTTTGTCGTTGACGGCTGCATCGTTGGCGGTTTTGTCGTTGACGGTTTTGTCGTCGCCGGGTCCGGTTTGTATACGGGCGCTTCACATTGTGTGGTGCAGTTCCCGTCGCATAACGTTTGCTCCGTTACCGCGGCAGTGCTCTGACTTCCGGTATTCGTGTTTGTACCGCCTTGCGGATTACCCGCGAGTATTCCGGACGCCGCAAGGAGCGAAACAATTACGGCAATTGCTTTCTTTGCGATGTACTTCATTTTTGTAACCTCCCTGTAATATGTTGTAACACTTTTGTTACTATTTTTCAACGCACAAATGCTGTAAACTCTGTATAAAAAAAGAAAAAGAGCCGAATTCTTCAAAAATCCGGCTCTTTTTCTTTTTTTATTCGTTCGGGATGATTTCCGCCTCGTCGCAGTTTGAAAGACACGCGGCGTTTGCGTCGTCGGTATCGATGTGCATTTGAAGAACAAAGCTTTCGCTTACCCTTATCTGCACGTCGTAAAAAGCCGTCCTTTTCTCGCCGTTTGTCCTGACGGCTACCATTTCGCCATCCTTGACGTTAAAACTTTTTGCGTCCGCCATATTCATATGGATATGGCGGTTGGCGATAATACAGCCCTCGGCGAGCGAAACGGCGCCTTTGGGTCCTATTACCGTTATCGGCGCACAGCCTTTGAGTTCCCCCGACGGGCGCACGGGCGGTTTTATTTTCAGCGTAAAGCTGTCCGTCCTTGATATTTCAACCTGCGTTTCGCTTCTTAACGGACCTAAAATCCGCACTTTTTCAATAGGGCGCATGGACGCGCCGGCTATTGTTACGCTTTCCTTGCAGGAAAACTGCCCCGGCTGCGCCAACTCCTTATCCGGCGTAAGCTCATAACCTTTTCCGAAAAGCACTTCAAGATGCTCTCTTGTCAGATGTATATGCCTGCCCGATACCCCTATCGGCACTTTTTTTGTGTTTGCCGCCGTTCCGGCAGACTTATATTGTGCCGTTATCCTGCCGACTATTTCCGACACAAGCTTTTCGTCGAGCATACTTATGACCATCCTTTCGCTGCGAGGCGGAAGTTTTGTCCGTTCGGCGAAGCCGATTTGCATCTTCACTTACGATGCAAAAGGATAAAAGTTCCGACGAAATTTATTTCGTTTTGAAACGGTTTATCTTTCAAACTTACACCTCTCTTCATATAATCCTGAAATTCTCCGCCAACACGCAGCGGCGAAGCCTTGTAAAGCTCCTTGCCGAGGTTATCCCCTCGCCCGTAGGTCCTGCTATGGTAAACGACGTGTGTCCCTCTCCGTTAAAGCCTATTCCGGCATATGAGGGCGCGTTCTTTACGAATACGGTCGTCTCCACCTCTCTGGCGAAGCGCGACAGATTGTCTACATTTTTAGAGTGCATATGCGCCGTATGGCGGCAGCCGTGCTCCGCTTTGACAGCTAAATTTATCGCTTCGTCAATATTTCTTACGCGCACAACGGGAAGGATCGGCATCATAAGCTCGTTTTGCACGAACGGATGGTTAAAATCCGTTTCAAGGATAATACAGCGAATATCCCCGCTCGCCCTGACGCCTATTTTTTCAAGCAGAACACCCGCGCTTCGCCCCACGCACTCGCGGTTGAGCGTTATTTTTTGAGCGTCGTTTTCCTTTTTCGCCTTGACGAAAACCGTTTCCTCAAGCTTTTTCGCCTGCTGCGCGTTAATCTGATAGGCGCCGTTTTTCTTCATTGCCGCTATCAGTCTGTCCGCTATGTTCGAGAACGCAAAAACCTCTTTTTCTGCGATACAGGGCAGGTTGTTGTCAAACGAGCAGCCGTCTATGATATCCTTTCCGGCTTTTTCTATGTCCGCGGTGTCGTCCACTATAACGGGCGGATTGCCCGCCCCCGCGCCTATCGCCTTTTTACCCGACGATAAAACGGCTTTTACGACGCCCGTGCCTCCGGTACACACAAGAAGCTTTATAAGCGGGTGCGACTGCATGACGGCGGCGGACTCAAGAGTCGGCTTATCGGTAGAGCAGACAAGTGTTTCCGGTCCGCCCGCCGCGCGGCTCGCGCGGTTTACAAGATCGACAGCGTAATTTGAAATACCGACGGCGCCCGGGTGCGGATTAAACACGGCGGCGTTTCCCGCGGCTATCAGCCCGATACAGTTACATATGACCGTTTCGCTCGGATTTGTGCTCGGCGTTATTGCGCCCACCACTCCGAAAGGTGCCATTTCAACGAGCGTCAGTCCGCTGTCGCCCGTTTTGGCATAGGAGGTGATATCCTCTGTACCCGGCGTCTTGTCCGCAACGAGAATATGTTTGAGAGCTTTATGCTCTGCGTTACCCATACCCGTTTCCTCAACGCCAAGACGCGCCATAATATATGCTTCGTCCCTTGTCAGCGCGCGTATCTTCGCAATTACGCGCTCGCGCTCAAAAACCGGCATCGCGCGGATTTCAAGATAAGCCTGCTGCGCCGCGTTTATCGCCGCGCCCATATCGCCAAAAACGCCGATAAACCGCCTGCCGCCAAAGCCCTCGGCGGTACACGGCTCGCCCGAAGAGACTTGCGGGGACATGCCGCCTATAACTCTTTTGACTATTTCGCGTATTTCCTTTTCACCGATTTCAGCCATAAAAGCATCCCTTACCCTGTTTAATAAATAAGCTCTACATTATACTGCGCCATACGTTCAGTCCAAATATCGTGAGGCTTCGCGTCCGTTACTACTGTATCTATGTCGGAAAAACCGCAGACATTTACAAAGGATATTTTATCGAACTTCG
Organism: uncultured Eubacteriales bacterium; assembly: GCA_964597515.1. Lineage (GTDB taxonomy): Bacteria > Bacillota > Clostridia > Oscillospirales > Acutalibacteraceae > DTU089. The sequence continues at coordinate 3,469 of CAZQXZ010000030.1, forward strand.
TGCTGTCAACCGCTAAAACGCGCCTGTCAGCCGCGCCGAATATGGCTTTTTTTATCTGAGCGTCCTTCTCGTTTGAGTCCGTGACGCCCTTTTCAATATCAATTCCCTTCGCCGAGCAGACCGCAATGTCCACATGAAAGCCCTCTATCATCCTTTCGGCGGAGCTTCCCACAAGCGACAGCGCGCCCTCCTTTAATGTACCGCCCGTTGAAAGCACGTTCCAGCCGCTCGTTTTCGAGTTTAAATAAAAGAGTATCTCAACGGAGTTTGTTATAAGAGTTATATTTTTACGATCGGTTATTTCCCGCGCTATATAAACGGCGGTGGAGCTGGCGTCGAGCATTAAAAAGCAACCGTCGGGTATCATCCTCGCTATTTTTTTCGCGATATTCCTTTTAAGCTCTATATTAGAGCTTTTCCTGATATTGTACGGAAGGTCGGCGTTAAGGCTGTGCGCGGCTACCGCCCCGCCGTATGTCTTTGTGAGAAGCCTTTCACCGGACAGCTTTTCAAGGTCGCGCCTTACCGTTTCCTCGGCTACTCCAAACTCACGGCTCAAATCTGAAACAAGCACCTTGCCCTCTTTTGAGAGCTTTTCAAGAATTAGATTTCGTCTTTCTATCGCGAGCATCTTTATCCTCCTTTACAGCACGCTTTTCCAAAGCTTCCCGTCGGGACGGGGGATAACGGAGCAATCCAGCAGCATACCTTCGTCCGAAGCGCCTTTTTTCGCCTTTTCGGCGGCGGCGTTTACCGCCGCGACTTCACCCGTTATGAGCAGGTACGATTTGCCGCACATACCCCGGGCGAGCCTCAGCTCTATAAGGTCTACGAGAGCGGTCTTGGCGGCGGTATCGGCCGCGACAATAGCCGCCGAGGACGAAAAAGTCTCTATAATCCCGAGCGCGTCCGGTTTTTTTATCTCGGCGCAGCCGTATAAGGCCTCGAATATGGAAGGGTGCGGATTGCCTAAAATGAAGCTGTCTATGAGCTGCGCGGAGTTTTTGGAAACGGCGGCGTCAACCGCCGCTTTAACACAGCTTATCTTGCCGCTTATCAGCACAATATACTTGCCGGGACAGACAGGCGAAGCCTCAATGATATCTATTTCGGCGGTTTTAATCATTGTATCGGCGGCCGTCATTCCGGACGCTATTGTTTTATATTCAACCATTCCGACAGCCTTATTCAATGCCTTTGCTCCTTACAATAACTATTTCCATGTCGCCTGCAAATTCGACCGTTCCGTCTATCGACGCGTGAATGTCAACTCCCAAGCTTTCATCGGGCACTTTCGCTATCACCTGACCCAAAACCATCCTGTCCCCTTTTTTAACCGTCGCGCGCGCGGGAACGCCAATATGCTGTTCCAGCGGGATATGTACTTCATTTACCGCCTGCCCGCTCTCGTCGAGCAAAGCGTGAGTTGAGTCGTATTCTGAAATCCCGAGCCTTGATTTAAGCCTGTGCATAGGTACTTTTGCGTATTCCCGCGCGCTTAACGCCTGCGGTTCGCCTTCATATTTTGGAGCCGTGACGCCCTTTTCTAAAAGGCGTTCCTTAAAACTAAGCATAAGGCCCCTCGGCGAGAGTCCCTGCTGGCACGCGTACAATTCACAGACCCCGCAGCCCGAACAGAAAAGCGTATCGAGATACGCTTTCGTATCGCAAGACGTATTATTTGAAGCGTACAGCATAAATTTATCGGGCTTTATCGGATGCCCCAAAAGCGCTCTCGGACACATATCCGTGCAGTAGCCGCACAGGCAGCATACGGCGCGCGCCCTTCTCATATCCCTTTCGGTATCGCGCTTACCCGCCATAACAAGCATATGCTCCTTAGGTAAAACGAGAATACCGTTTGTCGTCTTAGTTATAGGACTGTTTTCGTCCGCCCTTCGCCCCATCATAGGTCCGCCTAAGATGTAGGCGGGGCAGTCCGTCGTCAGCCCTCCCGCAAATTTTACGGCGTCCGACACCGAGGTCCCGACAGGTACTTTGAGGGTAACGGGCTTTTTTACCTCTCCCGCTACCGTCACATATTTATGCGTGACCGGAAAACCATTGACGGCGCGGTAAATATTGTAAACGGTTTCCGTGTTGAACACCGTAACGCCCACGCTTATGGGAAGCTCGCCCGGCTTTACGATTTTTTTCGTAACCTCGTATGTAAGCACCGCCTCGTCGCCCGCCGGATAAAAGTCGGGTAAAAGCCACAGCTCTGCGAAGCCGCTTTTTTCAATATGCGACGAAACGCTTTCAACGGCTTTATGCGAGGTCTCTTTAACGGCGATTACGGCGCGTTTCGCGCCCACCGCGCCGCTTATTATCCCGAAAGCCTCAAGGATTTCGGCGGTATGCTTTTCGAGCAGGCATCTGTGAAGCTTTAACAGCGGCTCGCACTCCGCGCAATTGAGTATAAGCGTTTCAGTCCGGCTGTCAAGCTTTTGATATGACGGGAACCCCGCGCCGCCCGCTCCCACAACACCGCCGCCGCGTATGATTTTTTTAAGCTGTGATATGTCCATTACGGTTTCAGACCCGATAACCCTGTATTGTCGTCTACAATCCCGACAATAGCGGCGTCAACGGGCATATTTCCCATATTGGTGCCGACTCTCGCCGCGCTGCCCAAGGCGACAAGCACAATCTCACCGACACCCGCGCCGACATTGTCCACAGCGACGATTTTGTTCTTCTTATCGCCAATTCCGGCAAGCGGCTCTACTATCATAAACTTGCTGCCTACTAAATTTTCGTTTTTTCTCGTGGATACGAGGGTTCCGATAACCTTTCCGACTGTCATAAGCTTTGCCTCATTTCATTCTTAGTTTCGGGGGCGGCTGTCCCGCGGATAAACCGCGGGACATACGCCGCTTCGCCCGAAATCATTTGAGCGACGGTAAAATTCTTTCCACGTCGCTGTGCGGTCTCGGGATTACATGGGACGCCACAAGCTCGCCGAGCGCGGACGCTGCGGACGCTCCGGCGTCTACGGCGGCTTTAACCGCTCCGACATCGCCTCTGACCATTACCGATACAAGCCCCGAACCGATTTTTTCGGTTCCGATAAGCTCTACGTTGGCTGCCTTAACCATTGTGTCGGCCGCCTCGATAGCCGCTACAAGACCTCTGGTTTCGACCATTCCGAGTGCTTCCAATGCCATTGTTGTTCCTCCTTTTGTTTTTCTTAAGTGATTAGCCGTCTATGTTCATGAGCTTTTGCGCACTTAAGTTCACCATTCTGAGGGTTTGTGCGTGCGGATTTGCCAGCACGACATATGCCGCCGGCGCTTTTATCGCGCCTCTCACGGCAGCCTGTACCGCGGCGCTCACCGCCGATACGTTCCCCTCTACTATCACCGTAACGAGCCTGCCGCCAAACCTTCGCTCCCAGGTCCGCAGCTTTACGTCCGCCGCCTTGCACATTAAATCAAGGCAGTCTATCGCCGCCGTAACGCCCGTTACCTCAATAAAGCCTAAAGCCATATCCGTTTCCTCTTTACTTTCTGTCAAAACCGCTGATTTTCAGCATAAATTCCGTATCCGGCTCTGTGCTTGCCATAACGTGGCTTGACACTACGCCGGACACTCTCTCGGCGGCGCGCGCCGCACAGTCAAGAGCCGCTTTAACATTGTCTACTGTGCCGCGAAACTTCACCGCGACAATCAGAGGTACCGAAAGCCCTTCGGGGTTTGGGGGCTTGTTCCTGTCAAAATTCTCAACCGTGACATCCGCCGCCTTGCAGCCCGCGTCACAGGCGGCAAACGCCGCCGCAAGTCCGTACACCTCGATGATACCCGCAGCAAGCCCCATGGAAATTCTCCTTTATTCGTTAATAATCGCTATTTTCAGACCCTCCATTTTGAGGTTCGTGACAAGTGCTTCGTTAATTTTTTTGAGCGGGAAACGGTGCGTTATAAGCTTTTCGAGCGGCAATCCGATACCCTTCGCCCTTTTTAAGAAATCAAACGTAGTCGCGTAATCGCGCAGCGTGTACACCCATGAACCGACCGTCGTTATCTCCTTAGAGCATATATCGAAATGCGGGTTTATAACGGCGTCCCCTCCGTTTATGAAGAAGCCTAACTCGCAGAGTCCGCCGCCGTTTCTGATAAATTTATATATGTTCGAGTGGGCGGCGGGAGAGCCTGTGCATTGAAACGCGAAGTCGGCAAAGCTGCCGCCGAAAGCGTCCTTTACAGCCGCGGCGAGAGCCTCGGAGTCCTTATAGTTTTTGAAATTTACGGTCTTGGACGCTCCCATTTGCTTTGAGAATTCAAGCCTTTTTTCCTCACCGTCGACCGTCACTATATTTTCAATGCCCATCGTGCGCAACACGGCGGTACATATAAGCCCGATAGGTCCGCAGCCCTGCACGGCTACACGGCTGTTAAAGCGCAGAATACCGGTGGTTTTAGCCCTTTCAACCGCGTGTATAAGCACCGCGCACGGCTCAATAAGTATCCTTTGATCAAGATTTAAATCGCTTACGTTAAACACGGTGGAGCCGCTTCTTATAAATATACAGTCGGCAAACCAACCGTTGAGATGATAACCGTCGTCAGGAAGCAGACCGTAAACATCCGCGCCGCCTACGTTCTGTTTGTTCAAATCAAACATCGTAATATCGGGATTGTCCTTCATAATCATACAGGTGACGACCTTGTCGCCTATGCTCAGCGGCTTGCCCGCGCTGTCAGCTTTCACATTTTTGCCCATCGCGATTATTTCACCCGTACCCTCGTGACCTAAAACCACGGGGATAAGCGAAAAGGGGTCCCGTTTATATTCGTGCGCGTCCGTCCCGCAGACTCCGCAGCCCTCAATTTTTACAAGCATATCTCCGTCGCCGAGGGCAGGAACCGGAAACTCTCTGATTTCAAATTTTTCGGGAGCGGTAAGCACCGCCGCCTTCGCGCTTTTCGGCACGCCTTGCGCCGCTTTGCCCGCCTGCGGCTTTGAACCGTTCATTTCGGACAGAACCTCTTTTACTATCCGCTCTATGTTGCTGTGATTTATCTCCATACTTAAATCCTTTCCGCAAAGGCAATGCGCGCTTTATTTAATGCCCAACTCCGCTAAAACCCGTTTCGTTATTTCCGTCACTATGGACGCGCCGTCGTCCTGACTCGCCGCGCTCATGCTGTTATCACAGTCATGACAGCTCGGTAGCCCGTTCACGGCGTTCTGGCAAAGGTCGGCGGGATGCTTTCCCGTCATTCCGAATTGCCTGCGTATCTCATAAAGCTTTTTCACCTGTTCGTGTGACAGCTCCTTGGGACCGCCTATCTGCTTTGATATAAAGAGAAGCTGAGCGTAAAACTCAAGCGACTCCATCTTGTGATAGGCGTTAAGAAGCGTATCAGAGAAGGAAAGCGCGCCGTGATTTGCGAGAAGGACAGCGTCAAAGTGCTGCAAATATTTTTCAACCGCGTCGGGTATCTCTTCTGTTGACGGCGTTCCGTATTCGGCTATCGGAACGCAGCCGAGAGTTATTACAGCCTCGGGCATAATCGGCTGCGTAAGCGCGATACCGGCTATCGCGAAGCCCGTCGCGTACAGCGGGTGCGCGTGGACGACCGCGTTCACGTCGGGTCTTTCCTTGTATACCCTCATATGCATTTTTATTTCGCTCGAGGGCTTATAGCCCTTATTCGCCTGAATAACCTTGCCCTCTTTGTCAACCTTGCAGATAAAGTCGGGGGTCATAAAGCCCTTGCTGACGCCCGTTGGCGTACACAGGAACTCGTTTGCGTTCAGCCTTACGGAAATATTTCCATCGTTCGAGGCGACCATACCTTTATCGTAAATACGCCTGCCGATTTCACAAATCTGCTTTTTTATCTCAAATTCGTTAGCCATTTTGAACTCCTTAAAATAGATTTTAGATGTTTAGATATTAGATATTAGATTATAGGAAAAACGCGGAGCGTTTTTGAATTATAATTGCGTCTCAGACCCATAATTTTCCATTTTTCATTTTCAATTTTCAATTCGATCTACCCGTCAGGTTTTCGTGATCTCACATACCTCAAACCCCAGCTTCGCCCTTGCGTATTCGATGATCGAGATAAGCGAGGACTCAACCTGCGACACGCTGCCTGTCAGCATGACGGTTCCGGAGCTGATATTCACAAGCCCAACCGACGCGCCCGACGCCTTTACAGCTATATCCGCGGCTATCACGGCAGTTTCTCCGGGCGTCACCGTAAGTATTCCGAGGGCGTTTTTCTCGCTTATGCTACCCGCGAAGCCGAGCTGCTTTACAAGCGCGTCGTCGGGATTTGCTATGATATGCGCGAGCGTAATCTGCTTGCCGGGTACGCTTTCCTGAATAATTCTCGCTTTCGCTTCACTCATTTTTATCCCCCTATCTGCCCTTTAAGTCCGTATGAATTTACCGTTTCAAGCAGTTTTTGCATCTTCACGCCGTCCGGCGGCGAAAGCCCCTTGAGAGTATACTCCCTGCCAAGTCTTTCATACTTATCCGCTCCCATCGCGTGGTACGGAAGAAGGTGCATCTGTGTTACCCCGGGGAGCTTTGACGCGAAGCGGGCAATCTCCCCTATTTCGGAAACCGTGTCGTTGAAGCCCGGTATAACCGGCGTTCTGATTACCAGCTGTGTTCCCGAACGCGCGATTTTCGGCGCGTTTTTAAGCGGCAGCTCGTTCGACGCTTTTACATATTCCATATGTTTTTTTCCGTCCATATGCTTAATATCCATAAGATAACAGTCAAGGTAAGGAAGAAGCGCGTCTATTACCGTAAAATCGGCGTTAGCCGTGGACTCGACCGCCGTACTCAGTCCCTCGTCCTTCGCCGCCCTGAGAAGAGCGCCCGAAAACTCCGGCTGGAAAAGCATTTCGCCGCCCGAAAGAGTGAGACCGCCTCCCGAATGTCTGTAATAAGCCCTGTCCTTTACCGCTTCCTCTATGACCTCGCGCGCCGTGACGTCTCTGCCGTATACCTGCTTTACGCCGTCAACCGTTATTTCGTGTATGTCATAGGATTGCGATTCGGGATTGCAGCACCAGCGGCATCTGAAAAAGCAGCCTTTGAGAAAGGCTATCGTCCGTATTCCTGTCCCGTCGTGGAGGGAATAGCGCTGTATGTCAAAAATCCTTCCCGTCGTATCAAGATAGCTCATAGTACGCCGCCCTGCTGTGTCCTGTTGATGATATCGTCTTGAAGAGAGCGTGAAAGCGTCGTGAAAAGCGCGCTGTATCCCGCCACACGAACGACGAGCGACTTGTAGTTTTCAGGGTTTTTCTGGGCGTCTATAAGGGTTTCGCGGCTGACGACGTTAAACTGCATATGACTCCCCTTTTGGTCGAAATACCCTCTGATAAGCGAGACAAAGCTTTCAAGCCCCTTTCTTCCCTCAAGAGCCGTCGGGTGAAACTTCATATTGAGGAGCGTTCCGTTTGAGGCTATAAAATGGTCAAGCCTCGCCACGGAGTTCGCCGCGGCGGTGGGTCCGTTTACATCCCTGCCCGCGGCGGGTGAAACACCGTCCGCGACAGGGGTAAAGGCAAGCCTTCCGTCGGGCGTCGCGCCCGTCTGCGCGCCCAAAGGCACGTTGGCGGACACAGGGTAAAGCCCCGCCTGAAAGGTGCCGCCCCTCGGGTTTCTGTATTTTTCAAGAGGACGCGTATAGGTATACGCCGCCTCGCGGGCAAAGAGGTCAACCTCCTCGTCGTCGTTTCCGAATTTGGGCAGAGAATTTATTTTGTCAAGCATTTCGCCGTATCTGTCTTTTTCGCTCTGCGGCAAATTGTTTTTCATTATCATCGTGAAAACCGCCGTCACATCTGACTCGGTTATGGTCTGACCCTTGCAGAGCAGCTCGCGCAGAACCTGCTTTGTAAGCCTCTGGGCCTGTAAAGCGTCCATATCCCTGCCGAAGTTGTTAATAAGGGCGTCTTTAAGCTCGGAGAGGGTGAACGCCTTTTCCTCAAAAACAAGCCGTTTTACCGCGTAAAGGGCGTCCGCCATATTGGCTATCCCGAAGCCCTGAGGACCCGTAAAATTGTAGACGGCGCCGCCCTCCTGCACGCTTTTACCGCTCTTTATGCAATCGTCCACCATAGACGACTCAAACGGCAGCGGACAGCGTTTCGCGTGCGCGGCGTCAATGGAGTTGTCGGCGTTGACGAGAAGCTCTATAAAGCAGTTCATCTGCGCCTTGTAGGCGTCGAAAAACTCATCAAAGGAGTTGATTTGGCTTATATCGGGCGTCCTTACCCCAAGCTGCACGCCCTTGTCCAACCCACTTGAAAACACCATTTCAAGAGGGCGGCACATATTGAAGAACGCCGCGTCGTGCCAGCCGTCCGTCTTGCCCGCCTTTTGCGGCTCAACGCAACCGATTATGCAGTATTCCCTCGCGTCCTCAATGGAAAGCCCCCTGTTTTGCAGCGAGGGAATTATAACCTCGTCATTGTAATAGGCGGGCATGCCCAAGCCCGTCCTTGTAAGCTCGGCGGCTCTTATCAAAAAGCTGTGCGGACTTTTACTCCATACCCTCACCGAAAAAGACGGCTGAGGAAGCATAACGTGCATACAGGCGTTTATGCACATATACGAAAGGTCGTTTGTTATATCGACGCCGTTTTTGTCCTGCCCGCCGGCTATTAGGTTTTGAAAAAGTCCGTACCCCGAAAAGCCCTCCGCGGACGACGCGTCCCGCACCTTGTTGAGGTCGTTTAGCTTTATCCAAACGCAGTCCATAAGCTCCTGCGCCTTTTCGCGCGTGAGCGTGCCGCTCTCCAAATCCTTTATGTAATAAGGATACATATACACATCGAACCGTCCGGGGGAGATTGAGTGACCGCTCGACTCTGTCTGCAAAAGCATCTGCACGAACCAGAAGCTCTGGCACGCCTCGTAAAAGCCCGACGCGCCGTTTTCGGGAACGGCACGGCAGTTTCGCGCTATCTCGCGAAGCTCGGCGGCGCGCGCTGCATCGCCGCATTTTGCCGCCGTATCAAGCGCGAGGTCGGCGTATCGGTTTGCGTATATTACAGCCGCGTTACAGCTTATTATCACGGCGTCAAGAAACGCCTTGCGTTCGGCATAATCGCCGTCGGCGACTGAAAGTGCCGAAATCCCGTTTTTCGCTTCTTCAATTATTCCCCTATAACCAATTCTTATAACCTTTTCGTAATCCACGGAAATATGCCCCACGCCGTTATAGAAGTAGTTTCCCGGCGTAAAAACGGCATGCTCGAACGCGGCGAGCGCCTCCTTTGCCATATATGACAGCGCAAGCTCACTCGTCGTTTTACCCTTCCAGTATTTATGTACCTCTTTTAACTCTGATTTCGTCTTTTCCGAAATATAAAACGGGTCTGCCGCGCGTGAAGCCACCGTATCAAACTCGTCCTCAAGCCATTGATACGAAAACTCGGGGAAGGTCTGGCAGCCTCTCGGCGCTATGGCGGCGCTGCCCGCTATCAGCTCTTCGTCACGAATGATAATGGGAATATTTTTTAATATATGCTCAAAAGCCTTTGCTCTGCGGATAATAAGAGGCTCGCTTTCGGTAGCCTTGTACGACTGTGTAAGAAGAACGGCGCGGGCTGATTCAATCTCCGGCATCCTCTCATAAAGAGCCGCCTTCAACCTGTCAACCCTATCAGTCTTTTCAATAAACTCGGTATAAATCGGGCGCATATAGCTGCTTTCCTTTCATCAATACCACATATTCAAACATAATCTATCACAATCCCACATCATTGTCAACACAAAATCACAAATATTTAAAATTTTTTCCGGCAAGGCTTTTTCACCTTGCCGGAAGCTTTTTTTATATGTTAAATCACGTCGTATTTAGAGCGTGGGTAAGTAGTTTTTCCCTGTGAGTTCATAAACGGCGAAAGGTCGTCGTTTTCACATTCTTTCCTGCTGTCCTCGTTTCTGAAATCCGGAATTTTATACTCACAGCCGCGGTTCATACAGCTTCTCCACGCCAAAATCCCGACCGCCGACATCGCCGCCGCCCTGTATACGTTGAAATACGGCTCGGTCTTAGTCCTGTACGCTTTTATAAACTCGTTCATAATCCAGTAATCGCCGCCGCCGTGTCCGGTTTTACCCGCCTTGGTATCGTCGCCGAAGCTTGACAGGATAACGGCTTCCTTTGGCTGCCCATTTGGAAGGCTCCACTCGTTGTACGATATACGAACCCTGTTTGTATCGCCCCTTACGGTTTCCGCGCCGCCGTTCATACAGCAAAGGCGGTACCATACGCCGTGAGGCGCGTACTTCGCCCAACCCGTGATATGGAATATGGCTCCGCGGTCTGTTTCGCAAAAAATCGCCGCGCCGACGTCCTTTTTCAGCTCGCCCTCAAGCTCCCAGCCCGCCTTATCGGCATATACGCATTTGGCGTTTACGGCAGCGGGCATCGCTCCCGTCATATGCATAAGCGGCGCAAGAGAATGAGTCAGATAATATGTTGACGGCATAACGGCGCGCCAATGGTTGATATCGGGCGTATAATACCTGTAATTCTCCGCGGACATCGGGTGGACATACTCGCCGTCCGCATATATGACCTCTCCGAGCGTGCCGCCCTCGTAAAGCGCTTTCATTTCCATGGCGCCCTTCATAAACGGATAATTTTCGGCGAGCATATATAGCGCGCCTGTTTTTTCAACCGTTCTGCAAAGCGAAACGCACTCTTTAAGGGTGACGGCGGGAATTGTCTCCGAAAAAACGGCAATTCCCTTTTCAAGGGCGGCAATAGCCGCCGGCGCGTGCTCGTAAAAATAGTTGCAGAGAATGACGGCGTCTATCGGGACGCTTTCAAGCATAGTTTGATAATCCTCGTAAAACCGTACGTCTTCGGCGCACAGCCCCCTGACGTCCTCAAAGCGTTCTCTTGAAAAATCGCAGACCGCCGCTATTTCGGCGTCCTCGAAGTATGACAGCACCTTGGCGAAGGATTCGCCCCTTTTCGCCCCGAACAGCGCAAACCTGATTTTTTTACCCATGTTGTTTACCCCCTGAAAAAGTTTCAGAATTTTCCTCCGCCGCCCCCGTGGCTTCTGCCGCTGCTGCCCGTATGCGTGCTGCTGCCCCCGCCGCCGGACGACGTATTTTTCTGAACCTTTACGCGCGAGGTAGTCCTAAACAGGAACCTGTCCTCGTTTAAGGTTAGGTTGAACGTGTCCTCCCCGACGTAATCGCGCGCGCTGTCGCGCGGCTTTGCAGTGTTCATTTTATTCTTCATCGCGCTCACGGTTATGAACGAAGCGATAAAGCCCGCCGCCAAACATATGGCAATTGTTCTTAAATCCAAAGCAAACGGATTTTCCCTGTACCTCTTGCCTATATCATATATGGTGTTATCGTTTTGTTCGTCTTGTAAAAATCTTTCTACATAACCGAGGTACCGTGAGAACGCTTTGAAGTATTCGCCGGCGCTCAGGTCGCTTACAACCATATCGCTTATATACTCAATCCCGTAATCCGTAAAAACCTCTATGCCCTTTCCGGATGTTGACGTATAGTAATCCCGTCCGCTCATGCTGAGCAGGAAAAGAAGCCCGTCGGCATTTTCACCGCAGCCGTAATTGCCGTAGTCATAATAGTCGTCCGCGAACTGCTCCACGGTTTTTTCGCCTATTGAATTAACCGTCAGAATTACAACGTCAAATGAATAGGTTGAAATAATCCCGTCGATTAACGCCTCAAGCCCGGATTTTTCGTAATCGGAAAGAAGTCCCGCTTCGTCTATGACGCGCGGCAGAGCGCTGTCGTATGTATAATCGGCGGGGCGTGAATACAGCGTAACCCCCGAGGCGAAAACGCCTGCCGAAAGGCAACTCGCGAGGTATAGCGCAAGCAGTGCCGCAGCTGTTTTTTTCATCACAGCACCCCCATATATTTCAGCAGCACCGACAAAGCGTATGCCGCCGCCGAAAAGCCCGCGCCCATCCCCAAGAGGTATTTCCAAAAAAGACCTTTGTCCACGGGAAGGTTCCCGACAAGCTTTCCGGTCTGCCCGTTCATCGCGAAGGTATATGTCTTTCCTTTATATAGCGTATTCAGCAGCCACACGGGTAAAAGGGCGTATTTGATATCCGTTTTTCCCGTACCGTAGCTCGCGCCCGCCACCGTCACGGAGTTGTACCCGCTGACCGTGTTCGTAAGCATTTCGTTGACTGTCGATTTAACCCTCATATCGACGCGCGGCTGACCGTCCTTCGCCGTTACGTCGTATTTGTCCGCAAGAAATCCCGAGAGATAAGCGGGCGTAAACTCAACGAGCCCCGCATAATCAAACGGCTCGATAGCTTCCATATATTCATCCGCAAGCTTTTCAGACCCGTCCACGGGTATGCGCTCAAAACGCATATTCCCCGCCCTTTTCAGACGGAAGTGGTCCGTATGCGTAACAATATACTTCCCGTCATTGTGCGTAAGCACCCGTTTTGCGTTAAAGGTCAGTATGCCCGAAGCGTCACAGTCATAAAGCCAAAAGGGAACGTATATCCCCGTTATTTCCTCTATGTGATTTTGCTGTACAAAAAGCTTGGGTAAAAGCCTTTTACCCTTGCAGAAATTTTTATACTGCTCTATCGCCTTATTCTTGTCGTACTGAAAAGGGATGACATAATCGGGACGGAACGCGCCCGAAAACCGCTCGGGAAGAATAACGGTATTCCCGCAGTAAACGCACTTAGTCGCCGTCGTGTTCTTATCCATTATTATCTCCGCGCCGCAAGACTGGCACCGGCTTTGAGAAAGACCGTCTTTCTCCTCCTGCGACCAGTCTCCGCCGCCCGAATTGAAGTCGTAATTCTCCCAGTCAAGAGGCTTGTCGCCTGCGCCGAGCAATTCCTCGTCATAAAACGCTTTCAGGTTTTCAAGCGAGAAGTCGTTTCCGCACGAATTGCACTTCCAGCTCTGCTTTTTATCGCTGAATTTCAGCGGCGCGGCGCACGCCGGACACTTATAGTTTACGCTTTCCATCATCACACCCCATTTTACAAAATTATACCAACCGCACGATTGAAAAGCAAGCTAAATTATGATATTCTATTGTATGACAAAATTATGCTTTTAAGGAATGATTTTATGTTTGACAGCGGTTATTATACCGAAGGTATAAGAGGCGAGGTTCCGATCGTTAATTTCAATGATTTTCTGCCCTCAGAAAACAACCCGTTTCCGACTTTCAGGATAACGGACTTTATCGTAAACGGACCGTACGTCTTACAGACCGACGGCACCTTTGAAACGGAGTACCTATACGAAAGACATAAGGTGCTTGACGAGGATTACCTTAAAGAGGAGGGCGGCGAACGGGCGCTCATTCCCTATATCGGTTTATCTCATACCAATCATTATCTCGGTGAAAAAACGCTGCCCTGGAGCGTCGGTAAACAGAAGTGGGGCGCGCTGCGCTTCGACAAGGAGAATTACGACGCTTGCAGCGACGCCCTGTTCCTCACAGAGCAGCGCAACTGCGCGTATTACGCCGCCGTCTATGTCGATTGCGAAAAAGACAGCGAAGCCGTTATCTGCTACGAGACCTCCGGCTCGCTGCTTTATCTTAACGGCGAGCTTATAGACAGCAAGCCCTACGGCAGGACGAAAGGGCTTTGGGGCTTTGCCAATACCGTTTACGCGCGTTTTAACAAGGGAAGAAATTTGCTGCTGTTAAAGGTGCGGGCCGGTTATATATGCGACACCATCGA
>CAZQXZ010000030.1:17192-18045 GCA_964597515.1 uncultured Eubacteriales bacterium
GTCGCGAAATCGGGAGGGCTTGGCGTTTGCTATCCGACTAAAACAAGGGCGTATTTCGGGAACAAGGACGACGCGAGACAGGTGCTGCCGGCGTTTATCTGCGCTTCGGAGAAAACGGGCGGTTCGCTCACGGTTCTGAGCGGCGCATACCGCGAGAAGCTCTATATAAAAGAGATGGAAATAGGAGCCGTTTCAGTAATTCGGCCGTCCCTGCCCGCCAAGGAGGACGGCATCGCCGATTTTTCGCTCTCTGTAAAGGGCGGCAGTTCGCCCGCCGCCACGTTTAGAGGGAAAATCGCGCTTAACAAATTTGACGGCTTTGACGGCACGGAGCATATATATTCGGATTTTCATTTCGACACCACTTATCATCAGGAGCAGCGCACCTATGCTATGGGGGCTATTTACATACTCTCAAAGATGCTTGATAAATTAAGAGCTAATCCCGACTTTAAGGCTATCCTGTCGGAGGTCGATTACCTGCACCCTTACTACTCGGTTTACGCCGCGGACAGAAAGACGCTCAGGGACGCGTTTATGAGCGGCAGAGCCGAGGCGGACTGTTTTTACAACCAGCCCAACGAAATGACCTCGTCGCCTGAGGGACTCGTCAGGAACCTTGTCTACGGTCAGCTCTACCATAGGGACGTTCTCGGCAGACAGGCTTATGTCTACGGTCCGGGAGACGTTTTCGGGCATCCGAACCAGCTCTCGCAGATATGCAAAAAAGGAGGATGCGACGGGATATACTGGGGCAAGTACATTTTCGGGCTTGACAGCATATTCAACCATATGTCGCCAGACGGCACAACGCTTGTTCACGCCCGCGGCGGCACGGCGAGGGAAAACGCAC
>CAZQXZ010000030.1:18055-18331 GCA_964597515.1 uncultured Eubacteriales bacterium
CACTCGCGCTTAACATCGGTCACGCCAACGACTCGTCCGGACTTTCCGAATTTACCGCATATCCGAGAGACGACGACACAGCTTGGATGAAGGATACCGTGAACGGCGCTAAGTTTTCCGTTATGTCCGATTTTTTGGGCGGCGTCAACGGCGACGACCAAAGGCATATACGGGAAACCGGAGGCTCGCTTCTTGAAACGACGTCGCGCGACATATCTCTTTACCACGCGGGCGTAGCGCTTACGAGACAGGATTTGAAAAGGGCGAACAGGCTAT
>CAZQXZ010000031.1:0-16409 GCA_964597515.1 uncultured Eubacteriales bacterium
GTTGGAAGTTGGAAGTTGGAAGCGGCAAGTTTTGGGAGGGCTTCGCCCTCGCCCATATTTAAGTTGGAAGTTGCAGGTTGGAGGTTGCAAGTTTTGGACACGCTGCCCGCACCCGATTATAATTTAACAAAACAAAGGACTCAAACCGCAACAATTTGAGTCCTTTGTTTATTGAACAGTGAATAGTACAGCTATTATAATGCTAACCGCAGGTTCCGAAACTTGCAACTTGCCTCATTGCTACTCCGTCGCGAAGTTTGTAAAATACCCTTGGATCAGCACAATAGGCGTGCCTCTGTCGCCGCTGCCGCTCGTCAGGTCGCACAGGCTTCCGAGCAGGTCTGTAAGCCTTCTCGGAGTAGTTCCCTCCGCGTTCATATGCCCTACGAGGTTCCTGTCCTTTTCCCTTATTTTCTTTTTCATAGCCATCGCCAATTCGTCCCCCTGAAGCTTGGAAAACTCGTTATCCGCGAAATATTTCATTTTAAGCTCATTGGGCGTGCCGTCAAGGCGCGGCGTATACGACGGGGAAACAACAGGGTCGGCAAGCTCCCAGATGCCGCCGACAGGATCCTTGAAGCCGCCGTCTCCGTATACCATAACCTCGATTTGCTTTCCCGTCGCCCCGCTTAAAGCCGTATATAAGTCCGTAACGAAGGCGTCCGTTTCCCTCGGGAAGAGCTTTACCTTGTCCTCGGTAGCCTTATTGGAACCCAAAAGACCGTATTTCGGATTAAATCCGCTGCCGTCAACAGACTCGGTAAGAATTTCGTCAAGCCTGAACGAACGCTCGGCTCCCGCTTCTATTAGAAGCCTCTGTGTTCTGAAACGCGAGTGAACGTCGCAGTTAAGGACGTTCTTCGTGTATTTCAATATATATTTAGGATCGTTGCTGAAAATAATTTCAATATTGTCCGCAAAGCTTTTATAGTATTCAATATAATCTACGCCCGTAAACCGGTGTACGGTATCTGTACCGAAAAGCTCTCTGAACTCCTTTTCATTAAAACTGTCCGTATAGGGATTTACGCCCTTTTTATCCATCTCGTCTATGTCTATTAAGTGGTTCCCGACTTCGTCCGAGGGGTACGAAAGCTGAATGTACAGTTTTTCGCACGCGCCGGCTATGGCTTTCAGGATTACGGAGAAACGGTTCCTGCTTAAAATAGGGAAAACGACGCCCATATCCAGACCGCCGAGCTTACGGCGTACATCCTTCGACATCGCGGCGCATGTGGCGTAGTTTCCCTGCGTGCGCGCGACAACCGCCTCCGTAACCGCCACGATATCCCCGTCGTTAAGCTCAAAATTTTCGTATTTCGCGGCGTCCTTAACGCTTTTGCACACAGCAGAAACGAGTTCGTCCCCCTGCTGGAAAACAGGAGCTATTATTCCTCTAACCGTCACACCCGTATATCTCATAACTACCATCCTTCCAAATAATTATTATATAGTAAATCGCCGCCAAAGTAAAGCGTTATTTTAACTTTGGAGCATTATTGCAAGAGTAAAAAATCTTTATAAAAACTCTGAGCAATGTGACCGGGTTACGGAAAACGGATTATTTTCGGGTATAATGAGAATAACAAAAAGATAAGGAGTGTTAAAAAATGTCGGTTTTAGTTTTAACCAAAGACAATTTCAATAATGAGGTAATGAACTCGGATAAGCCGGTTCTCGTGGATTTCTGGGCAAGCTGGTGCGGTCCGTGCAAGATGCTCTCGCCTATTGTTGACGAGGTTGCCAACGAGACGGACGCTGTTAAGGTGGGCAAAGTAAACGTTGACGAGGAGCCGGAGCTTGCGCGGCAGTTTCGTGTTATGAGCATACCCACGCTTGTGCTTATCAAAAACGGCAAGGTCATTAAAAGCTCTGTCGGCGTTAAGCCCAAGAACGAAATTTTAGCGATGCTTGAACACGAATAGGGTGAACCGTATGGAAAAAGCTAAAAAGGTGCTGATAATCGGCGGAGTGGCAGGCGGCGCCTCGGCGGCCGCGAGGCTTCGCCGTATCGATGAAAAAGCCGAAATTATAATGCTTGAAAAGGGAGAATATATTTCGTTCGCCAATTGCGGTCTGCCGTATTATGTCGGGAACGAAATAAAAGAAAAGTCCGCTCTGACATTGCAGACTCCCGAATCTTTCAACGCGCGCTTCAACGTGGACGTAAGGATAAACAGTGAAGCGGTTGCGATTGACACCGTGAAAAAGACGGTGCGCGTGCTTGAGCGTAAATCGGGCGAAACGTATGAGGAGAGCTATGACAAGCTCGTTCTGTCGCCCGGGGCGAAGCCCTTCGTTCCCGATATAGAGGGGATAAATTCCGAAAAGGTTTTCACGGTAAGAAGCATACCCGACACTTATAGGATTAAGGATTATATATCCGGCAAAAAACCGAAATCGGCGGTGATTGCAGGCGGCGGATTTATCGGGCTTGAGATGGCGGAAGGACTGAGCGCGAACGGGATAGAGGTCACGCTTGTCGAATTTGCCGCCCAGGTTATGCCCGCTCTTGATTTTGAAATGGCGTGCGATATTCACAGGCATATTGAGGCAAAAGGTGTAAAGCTCCTGTTAAACAATGCGGTTAAATCCGTTTCAGACGCCGGAGAGCGCCTTGAAATCGAGCTTTCCGACGGCGGGCTGATTACCGATATGCTTATTATGGCCGTCGGCGTCACACCCGATACGAAAATAGCGAAGGAAGCGGGGCTTGCCTGCAACGGGCGCGGGGCAATTACTGTTGACGAACGCATGCTCACAAGCGACTCCGACATATACGCGGTGGGAGACGCGGTTGAAATATCAGACTTCGTCACCGGCGAAAAGGGCTATGTGCCGCTTGCCGGTCCCGCCAACCGGCAGGGCAGAATAGCCGCGGATAACATCTGCGGCATAGAAAGCGTTTACACGGGTACCCAAGGCTCGGCGATACTGAAGGTTTTCGACATTACGGCGGCGTCCACGGGCATCAACGAAAAGACCGCGTCAAAACTCGGGCTTGATTACGAGAAAACATACACCTATTCTCCTAACCACGCGACATATTATCCGGGAGCTACTAATATGTCCGTAAAGCTGATTTTTGAGAAAGGCGGCGGGAAAATACTCGGCGCTCAGATAGTCGGCTATGACGGCGTTGACAAACGGTGCGACGTCTTAGCCACGGCGATACGCGCGGGGATGACGGTATTTGACCTCACGCGCCTTGAACTGTGCTACGCGCCGCCCTTCGGCTCGGCGAAGGACCCTGTCAATATGGCGGGCTTCGTCGCCGAAAACTTATTGACAGGAAAGGTCAAAAACTTCCATTGGCACGACGTCGAACGCCTCACGCGCGACGGCGGCGTCACGCTGCTCGATACGAGAACGCCGATAGAATATGAAAACGGGCATATTGACGGCTTTGTCAATATACAGCTTGACGAATTAAGAGGCTCCTTTGAGCACATACCCAGGTCAAAACCCGTGTATGTAACGTGCCAGATAGGGCTTCGCGGTTATGTAGCCGCGAGAATACTGTCGCAGAACGGGTACGACGCGTATAATTTAAGCGGCGGATACAGGCTCTGGAATTCGGTTTACGGCAAGCATGCGGCGGTAAAGCCGGCAAGCAATATCAACCCCGAAACACAGCGTTTAGAGGGCGGCGCCGATATGGAAGATAATATTAAGACAATCAAGCTTGACGCTTGCTCCCTTCAATGCCCCGGACCGATTGTGAAGCTGTCACAAGCCCTTAAAGCGGCGAACGAGGGCGACATCATTGAAATATCGACGACCGACCCGGCGTTCGCGAGCGACCTTGAAGGTTTCTGCCGCAGGACGGGCAACACGCTTTTGGGGGAGGAGAGCGCAAAAGGCGTAAGCGTCGCTAAAATAAAAAAAGGCGGCGAAGCCGTTTCTTCGGGAAAGGGCGACAACAAGAATATAATCGTATTTTCAGGCGATCTTGACAAAGCGATAGCCTCTTTCATAATCGCGAACGCCGCCGCGGCAATGGGCAGAAAGGTAAGTATGTTCTTCACCTTCTGGGGCTTAAACATTTTGCGCCGTCCCGAAAAAGTAAAGGTAAAGAAAAACTTTATTTCAAAAATGTTCGGCGTTATGATGCCCAAAGGCTCAAAGAAGCTAAAGCTTTCAAGTATGAATATGGGCGGTATGGGCGCCAAAATGATACGCGGTATAATGAAGAATAAAAATATTGACAGCCTTGAGGACCTTATAAAGCTCGCGCAGTCAAACGGGGTCGAGCTTATAGCCTGCTCAATGAGTATGGACGTTATGGGAATAAAAAAAGAGGAGCTTATAAACGGAGTAAAAACCTCGGGCGCGGCGGCAATGCTCGCCAACGCCGAGGAGTCCGATATGTCTCTCTTTATCTGATTAAAATAAAAACCGCCGGATATGGAAGGCTCCGTGTCCGGCAGTTTTAATTCTGTTAATTATCTTCGTCATAAGCATCGGAGAGCCATCCGAACCCGCCTCTGCTTAGTGTTTTTGCCCTTTTTCTGCGTTGTCGTCTTTGCAATACGACAGTATTACTGCATCCTCCGCCTTGAAAAAGAACAAAAATCCGTTGCAGAGGTTGCAAATTTTAAATTTACGCAGCGTGTTTGAGTACAAGGCTTTGCGATTGAGCAAAACGCAGTAATCAGGCACGCTGAGTAAATTTAAAACGGGTTCGGATGGCTCTCCGATGCTTAAGCAGAAGAAAGCGTATAAACAATTCGTCTGTTTTCAGTGTTGAAATCAACGTAGCACGTCGGGTACTTCCGTATAATGGGAGCATTTTTTTTGGGGGAATAATTACTGTCATAATATAACCAATGAGTGCTGTTTTTCTGAAAGCTCATCCCCTCTAAGCTGTCAATGCGTCGCTTTTCACTCTCAAATGTGTCAACATCAGGCGTCCATTCAACTCTTATCAGACAAACCGTAGCAAACATAGTCGGTTTATATGAATAATAATAATTAAAATCATCTGTGTTTTCAGGCGCTTTATCCGGAAAAATCCCCGTTCTGCTTTGCTCCCATTCAGCTACTTCCTCATCAAATATTAAATAGTGCTCAAAGCTACTTGTTGAGCTTTTAATTGGAGCCATATAAACCTTCATATCACGCCCGAAGCCGGTCATCCATATAAAGGTCATCATTACGGCGCACGCAACAATTATGGCAACAGTCGAAAATACTGCGCGAATAATTACTCTTTTTTGTTTTCTTAAAATCCAAACGCATATGAAGCAGATAACAGGCACAATCAATCCTGCCGCGTATACGGCAACTCCGAGAAATTTAGCCGGCTTAGGGTAAAGAACGCTTCTTGCCAATAAAAAAATATTTAATATGTAAAAAACTAACCAAAAAACACAAGCAAGTAATTCAATGTTAGCTTTCTTTTTGATGTTCAAATCCCTCACCCTTTTATTGATTAAGTTTTTAGTGTATTTTTTATTATCCAAACAGAGCAAGAATTATTTTTAGGAGCAAACTGATTTACGAGAAACCGTACCGGCGGCTATTACTTAGTTATCCCAAACAATAGCACCTAAAATTTCATCCTCCCTAATTGGAGAAATATATCCATCCATTTGCTCTATTTCTATACATCTTGTTTTTATTAGCTCCGGAATATACTTCTCGTCAATCGGAACAGAATACCACTTGCCTTCATATTCGTCTGAACGACAATACATAACAAATCCATTATCGGCACGCGTCAATATTTCTAACAGATAAATCTTACTTTCTGTAATTAAAACCGCAGAATCGCCAACATCGCTGCAGCCAATCCAAAAAATATTTGCATCCTCACTCCAGAAAAATCTTGCGTTAAGATAATTTTCGTCTGTACTATAAAGAGCTTTATCGGTCACAGTCTCCCTTATCATGAATTTTGATGTCACTCTGTATATTGAATGTGCGGTATTGTCGATATAAGCGGTATATGTACCGTTGTAGGATTTCGTGGATTCGTCGCGATTTAGATTATTAAAAATCTTAAAATATTTTATTGTTGCAAATATTCCGCACAATACAAGTAATATTATAAAGAAAACTGTAAGAGTTTTAAACGCTTTTTTCATATATGTTCTCCGTTTAAATCAATATTCATAAACAAAGGTACATAAAATACGGATTGTATAATTAACATAAAGCGGCAGGTATGTGTGAAACCCACAATGCGTGACTTGTATTATCGCTCATAATATGCAGATAATGTTAGTACACGACCTCAAAAACAAATTCTAAATCCTTTTTAAGGTTTAAGAATGTTTTAGCATCCTCGTAAGAGTTTTGTGAATTCGAAAGGTCAATACTATGCTCCATAAAAGGTTGTGTTTTTGTTTCAGTAACTATAAGAGAATCTATCCCTAAAATCGAAATCCTATTTTGCTGACAAATATTAACCAGCTCTATGGCATTCTCATACCTATAATAATGAGTATTACCACGAATTATAGCTTTTGATAAAATCGGCTGCTCAATATTCACACTCATTTTATAAACATATCTCCCGTCAACAGCTTGGCGGATTTACCCGTTGCTTTATTGGTTGCTTGTCTGCCGACATTGTAAAAGAAACAGAATAAAATCGTGCCGTTTGAAATCCCATTTAATATCCTGCCGTTCCAATCGAATGTATTGCCGTCATAGGTTATGCCGTTTCCATTGTAGCTTGTCGTAAAATCGTTATGTTGAATTAATCCAACGCTTTAATAACTTAAATACGGATTTCACAAAACCGTTATGCTCCTTTTCTTGAATTCCTAAATTCGCAAACTCTTCAAAAATATCCAATGCATTGCGTTTTTCTATTTCCAACAAAAGATATTCATTTGCAACGGCATCCGAACATATATTAGTAAATTTTTTTATCCTTTTAATAGACGGTATAATCCCAATCAAAAGTATAACTGCTGAGCCTATTGCCAATTCAATGCTTGGCTTAATAAACATTCCGATAATTGCCATAATAAAAATCGGCAATCCGCTTAAAACCCATAACATCATTCTACGGTATCTTTTAATAATTGATTGTCGGGTTACTATTTGATAACAAACATCGGCGGGGTCGGTATTCTCTGCATCGAGCTTAACTGAATAGAAGCAGGTTTTATCGTCCGCTCTTGATTTGTTTTCTAAAATTATAACGCTTGCGTTGTCTTGAACTGCACTCAAATTAAAACAGCAGCTGCATACAATCGTACTGTATGCAGCCTCGGGATCTGCATTGCCAATAAACCAATTTGTCAAAGATGTTTTGACTTTGCTGTTTTTTTGAGGGCGGATTATTATTTTAACGTTATCTTCATACAGCGAAATACTGCAATTTTCATCCTCGGATAAAAAACATTCAGCTTCACCGACAACTATTGTTACGGGGCATTTATACAGTTTATTTATAAAAATTACTTCCATAAAATCAGGTTTCTGTTTTTAGCGGCAGTCAGGCATCGGGGGCGTTTGACCATACGAGCGAGTTTACGTCAAACGCGTAGTGCCTGAAATGGGCTACGACATATATGGCGCCGATGTCAAGCACATGGAAAAGCGCGCCGTCCTCAGTAGGGAGAATAGTAATTCCCTCGCCCTCGGAGTCCTCGTGGAGGTTTCTCGCGAAGGCTTTCTGTACCTGACCTGTTTCAAGGTTTACCGCGAAGACCGCCTGTTCCTCGCGGCTTACGGATAGGTAGAGAATTCCTTCGTACATTTCCCCGCCCTGCACCTTATGGACGGAGTCTTGAAGGTGTATTTGCTTTATAAATTCCATTGTGTTGATGTCAAACACGTTGATGTCCACAATGTGGTCGCGTCTGGCGGTATAGAGATAACCCTTTTCAGGGTCGGCGACGCACCACGGCGCGCCATTCTCCTGAAGCTCGAGAGGAAGCGGATAGTATTCAATCAGTTTAAGCGTTTCGGCGTCGTAAACGCC
Source organism: uncultured Eubacteriales bacterium (assembly GCA_964597515.1). Classification (GTDB taxonomy): domain Bacteria; phylum Bacillota; class Clostridia; order Oscillospirales; family Acutalibacteraceae; genus DTU089. Next base: position 7,943 of record CAZQXZ010000031.1, read on the forward strand.
GATGTAGAGATGCTCAAAAACCTTGCTGTCCTCAATCGGTGCGTATATCTTGCCGTCATAATAGGTGATACAGCCTATGTGCTTGCAACCGAGCATTTGCAGCTCAAGGGGGATTGCCATAAGGTTTCTCGCTATAACCGTTTCGCCGTCAAGCTCAGTTTTTATGAGAAAATAGTTGGAGCTGAAATAATAGCTTTCCCCGTCGTTTGTGACGCCCTGGGCGCGAACCAAAGCGTCTGTCAGGGCGAAGCTCTGAACGCTTGTCTCTTCATAGTAGTTTTCCCTGGGCGGGTATTCGGCAATGTCCGAAATCAGAAACAGAAGCGCGCATAGGAGCGTCCAAGAGCTTTTAAATACTGAAAAAAAACTGTTATACGGCATATTTAACACTCCGTTTCATACGAATTATACGTTGTCGGCGGTTACGGGGATGCCGTCCAATTCCATATTTTCCTTGTGGCGCACTTTTCTCATCTCCTCAAGCTCGCCGTACATTTTCAGCTTCTTCTCGCCCTCGACATCATAGCCGAATTTGAGAATAATCGCCTTAAAGAAGTTGCTGAAAGCGTAACCGAAAACCAGGAAGGCAAGCAGCCACAGGCAGGTTCTCCAATAACCGGGAGTGGCTTTCATCGTTTCGACAAGATCGCCTTCCTTGGAGACCTGATAGCCTATCCACGCTATCATATAGGGAATTAATACGCCCTTGCCGTAATTGAGGACGTTTGTGAACCAACCCGGAACGACGCCGTGAATGGCTTCGAGTCTTTCGCCCGTTTCCCATTCGAGGTAATCATTGAACTCGACCGTAAGGTGGCTTGTGGCAAGCTCCTGAAAGCCCACGCCTATGCCGAAGAAGAAATAGAATATGAAAAAGATTATCCCAAACTCCTTTGTGATAACAACCGCCATAAATATAAGCGCCGCCGCCGCCATCGAGTAAAGACCCGTGAATTTCAACATCTTTGTAGGCTCGATACGGTTTTGGAATTTAGAATAAATCAGATTGCCGACTGCCGTGCCAACAGCCGTCGGCAGGGTGAGAAGAAGAATTTTATGCGACCCTACCGTGATAGCCGCAAGATATGTGGACATCGTGCCGAGCACGGCAAGGACGTTTACCCACTGCATAAGGTAATACGACCTGTAATTTTTATATTTGAAAAGCGAAAAGAGAGCGCCTGAAAGCTTGATTTTTTCTTTTTTGGGAAGCTCAATTCTCTCCCTGCAAAACACTGCGCACATCACGTTGCCCACGGCGGCCAAAAGACCCGCTATAACGGCGCATGAAAGGTACATAGCCTGTTTTGAGCCGTCCTTGTACAGGGCGCCGTAAGCAAACGTATAGACATATGCCGCGCCGTAGCCGAGGTAGTAAAAAATCTGCCAGAGCGTCGCGACAGTCTTCTTTTCCTTGAAGTTGGGGGATATTACCTGAGGAATATTTATTCCGAGGTTGTTAAATCCGCCGATTATTGTGCTTAGTATGGCGAGAGCGTACCGGAAGCCTATCATGCCCGTTTCGCCCAAATTGGAGGGGATTACATAATTGAGTACCGTAAGCACGAAAACGGGGACAAGACAGATAAGATACCACTGCCTGTAACGCCCCCATTTGCTCTTCCATTTATGGGCGACAATCGCAACGAGCGCGCCGATAAAATATGAGAGGACTGTGGTAATGGTAGTCTGGATAAAAGCTATGTCGGCGAGACGGGTGGCATCCATTCCCTCGACCTGCCTGTAATAGCACTCGTAAACAAAAGTGTTGGCGACGGTGCCGAGCGTCGTTACAAGTACGCCCCCTATGCGGGCTATGCAAATGCTGATGTACTCGATGAATGTTACATTGTTCTGGAGTTCAAGCGGTATGCCGGGGTCAATATTTTTACCCGACTGTCTGAGCTGCGCAAATTTTGACATTCTGCTCACATCCTTTGGTTTATTCTATCACCCGCCTGTTTATAAGTCAACAGGCGGCTGTCAAATATTAGCCGCCGTAATCTAAAAAACTATTGAATTATAATCGGAATAATGATACAGTATTACAGATTAAAAAGGGGTGGAAGCGTTGGATATTTTCAGAAGGATAATTTTCAGAACAGTTCAGAAAGCCTTGTATCTGATGAGCTGCTTTATACCTTGGAAGGAGCCGGAGCTTATTAAATACGCGGGCGCATTAAAGGAGCTGCCGCAAAAGATTAAGGGCGACGGTTTTTTGTCTGTCTTTATCGTGACTGATAAAAACCTTATGAAGCTTGGGCTGCTAAATTCGCTTTTTGAGGGTTTGGACGGTCAGGGAATAAAATACAGCCTATACGACGGCACCGAGCCTAATCCTACGATTAAAAATATCGAGGAAGCCTTCAAGCTATATACCGAAAGCGGCAGTCAAGCCATTATCGCTTTCGGCGGAGGTTCGCCGATGGACTGCGCGAAGGGCGTCGGAATGAAGGTCGCCCGCCCGGATAAGAGTATTGAGGATTTTCGCGGATATCTCAAGGTTATGGAAAGAATTCCATACCTGTATGCCATCCCTACCACAGCCGGAACCGGCAGCGAAACGACGATAACCGCAGTCTTTGCAAATCCCGATACCCGTGAAAAGTTTGCAGTTACCGACCCTTATCTTCGCCCGAAATGCGCGGTGCTCGACGCAAATCTTACGGTATCGCTGCCGCCGCATATCACCTCCACCACGGGAATGGATGCGCTGACCCACGCAGTAGAAGCTTATATAGGCAAAAGCAATACAAAAAGCACGAAAAGCGACGCGGGAAAAGCGGTAAGGCTTGTTTTTCAAAACATTGAGAAAGCGTATGCCGACGGCACCGATATCGACGCGAGGCAGAATATGCTCGAAGCGTCGTATCACGCGGGACTCGCCTTTACGAGGGCGTATGTGGGTTATGTGCATGCCATTGCGCATAACTTGGGAGGAATGTATAAAACGGCACACGGATTTGCAAACGCTGTGTTACTGCCTTATGTAATTGACAGCTTTGGAAAGCCTGCCCACAAGAAGCTTGCAAATCTTGCAGATGTTGCAGGGCTTAATACGAGCGGAAAAACTACGGGCGAAAAAGCGGAAATGTTTATAGAAGCTGTACGCGACCTTAACAAACAGCTTAATATACCGTCAAAGTTTGATATGATAAAAGACGATGATGTAAGTATAATAGCAAAGAGGGCTTATAAAGAGGGAAATCCGATGTATCCTGTCCCGAGAATATTCACCGTCAAGGAATTTGAGACCGTTATCAGAAAGGTTAAAGAGTAAAAAAATATTTCAACACCTATTGTAAAACAGATAACAAAGGTATATAGTTCATTTCGTGAATATGAACCGAAGGAATGAGTAAAACCATAATGGTTATAGATGAATTCCAAAGCGAAGTAAAACGGAGGTTACCCGAAAGAGTTAAAAGCGGATTAAAACGCTTCTTTCATAAAATCCCCCCCGTTAAGGTGCTTGTGTTTGGATATATGGTAATTATACTTTGCGGAGCGCTGCTTCTTATGCTTCCCGTTTCTTCAAAGGACGGAGAAAGCACCTCGTTTATCAATTCGCTGTTTACGGCGTGCTCTGCTACATGCGTAACGGGGCTTACGGTATTTGATACGTTTACGCACTGGACGATTTTTGGTCAGCTCGTCATACTCTGTTTAATACAGATAGGCGGGTTAGGTTTTATGTCGCTTGCTATTGTAATAGTTACCTTCACGGGCAAAAGGATAGGCTACGGGCAAAGAGTACTAATGAGAGAGTCTATTTCCGCGCCGCAGGTGGGCGGCGTCGTGAGAATGGCAAGGTTCGTTATAAAAGGCGCACTGTTATTTGAGTTAATTGGAGCGGCTTTACTTGCCACTGCTTTTATTCCTAAGGTTGGCGTAAAATATGGTATTTATTATTCTGTTTATCATAGCGTTTCTGCTTTTTGTAACGCCGGCTTCGACGTGCTCGGAAAATATGGAGAAGGCTCGTCTTTAATTCATTTTAATAATAGTCCCGTAATACTTTTAACGATAAGCGCGTTAATTATTTTCGGCGGGCTTGGTTTTTATTTGTGGGATGATGTAAGAGAAAACAAATTTCATTGGAGGCACTATAAGCTGCACTCAAAAATAGTGCTGACTACAACAGCCGTTATTATCGTTTTAGGCGCTTTTATATTTTTCGTTTTAGAATATAACTCAAGAGCATTTCTTTCCTTTAATTTCGGAGAAAAGGTTTTAAACTCATTTTTTATGTCCGTTACACCGAGGACTGCAGGCTTTGCGGGTGTAAATATGTTAAAGGCAACAGAACCGTCGCTCTTTATAACAATTATATTAATGCTTATAGGCGGCTCACCCGGCTCGACTGCCGGCGGAATAAAAACTACAACAGCCGCTGTGTTTGCCGCAAACACTTTAGCGGTTTCAAAAAGAAGTTCAAGTATAAAATTATTCAGACGGCGCATTGACGATATTGTTTTACACAGTGCCGCAGCAATTGTTTTTATATATATTATTTTAATGATTGTTTCTGCCGTTGTAATTTCCGCTGTTGACGGATTTTCAATACTTGACTCGTTATTTGAGGCAGCGTCGGCAATAGGAACCGTAGGTCTTACTGTTGGGGTTTCTGAAAAAGCCGGTGTTCTTACGAAGTTTATACTGATGTTTCTTATGTATTTCGGGCGGGTAGGCTGTCTCACGATTATTTATGCAATCAGAAAAAAAAGAGGACCGGAGTTTTCAAAGCCGCCGCTTGAAAAGATTGCGGTAGGTTAATAACATAAGCAAAAATAGGGGTAATAATATGAAATCGATACTATTGATAGGGCTTGGCCGCTTTGGGCTTCAGCTTGCGAAAACACTTGACCGCCATAATCATGATGTGCTTGCGGTAGATTGTGACGAGGAAAAGGTAAACGAGGCGCTTCAATTCATCTCGAATGCAGAAATCGGGCATATTACAAATGAAGCATATATAAAATCCCTTGGCGCGGGGAATTTTGATATATGCGTAGTAGCTGTCGGCAACAGCTTTCAGGTATCATTAGAGGCTACAGCCCTGTTAAAAGAGGCGGGTGCGCGCTACATTATTTCCCGTGCGGACAGTGATGCGCACGCTAAGCTCTTAACACTCGTAGGCGCAGATGAAATAATATATCCCGAAAAGGATATGGCGATACGCCTTGCCGCAAGGATAGGCTCAAACTCCATAGTTGATTATTTACAATTTACACCAAATCACTCTATTATTGAAGTTGCCATACCCTCAAAATGGGCAGGCAAAACCTTAAAGGAAATCGGTATAAGACTTAATTATAATTTGAATGTTATAGCGGTAAAAGTAAAGGGTGAGAGCGAATTAAAGGCGATACCCGGAGCGGATTACAAATTTAGCGAGGGTGAAAATATTCTCATATTCGGAGAAGACAGTAACGTTAAGAAGCTTTTAGCACAAATCTGACAGCTTAGTATTAAATCCTCGTCTTAAAAGTAAGCGCGACGATTATTTTCTTGCAAATGCCGCTAATTTTATAAAAAGTGTTATATCAGGCGTTTTTACCCTTTTTAAGAGAAAAGGTATTAGATTTTGATACAGAAAGGAGCGGCTTACAACTAAAAAGCCGTTTCCTAAAAACATCTTGAGTTTTATCCCTTTGTATGATAATCTAACAAGGGTGATAATTTATGGATATTACAGTAAATCATATGAGTAAGAAAGAAATAGCCGCATATTCTGTCGGCTTATTTGGTTTTCAGGCTATTGTTGGATTTTTGAACTCATATCAAGCAGAGTTTTACGGGGCGGCGATGGCGGCAGACCTCGCCGTAATCGGTATTCTGCTGCTTATTGTGCGTATTGTTTCCGCAGGGTTTGACCCGATTGTAGGAAATATGATAGAGCGGAAAAACTCAAAAAGGGGAAAGCTAAAGCCGTTTATTCTTTTGTCTCTTGTACCGCTTGCTGTAATGACCATTGTTATTTTCATACAAGTGCCGCTACGGGGTACGGCGCTTTATGCGTATATATTCGTTACCTTTCTTTTGTGGAGCCTTGCTATGACGCTCGGCGATGTGCCGTCACAGGCTATCGCGTCTGTTTTAACACCAAACCCGACCGAGCGCACGAATGTGGTATCTATCGCTAACACATTAAAGTCTATTGGCTTTGCGGCGGCTTATGTTGTAGTACCCGTAGCGTGCCTTATAGTTCCCGGCGGTTCGCTCGTTTTTGGCTATGAGGGCGGTAAGGATAACCCCATAAGCAGTACAGAATATCTTCTGTCTGCCGTTATCATTGGTATACTCGGCTGTTTAATGTTTGCACTTATAGCCTTTTTTAATAAAGAGCGTGTAGAATATAAACCGGAAAAGATGTCGTTTGGCGATATGTGGAGAACGCTAAAGGGCAATAAACCGCTTATGATGGTTATAGTATCGTACTTTTTAGGCTTTGGCAGGCAAATGGCTATGGGTATTCAAATACAGGCGGCAAACGTGCTGCTTGGCGGTCAAAATCTTATAGTGGTACTCGGCATTACAACGGCGATAGGCTCTATGATAAGTATGGCAGTAACGCCGCTTTTGATTAAAAAGTTAGGCGAAAGAAATGTATTTTTAATACTTTCCGTTTATGGCTTTGTAATTTCGTTTGTAACATTCTTTATAGGAATAGAAAATAGAGTGCTTATGTTTATTTTCTTATTCCTTATAGGACTGCAATTCGGCGCTGTAACGCTATTACCGATGATTATGACTGCGGACTGTGTGGATTATTACGAGCTTAAAACGGGCAGGCGCACGGAGGGGACGGCATACGCCGTGTTAAGTCTTACAATAAAAGTGTGCCTTGCTATGGGCACGGCTTTAGGGCTTGTGCTGCTGCGCGCGGCAAAATATGATGCAGAGGCTACTGTATTTGCCGAAAGCACGAAAAGCATCGTGTACTTTACATATACGGCGCTTCCGGGATTATTCAGCCTTCTTTCCGTTATACCTATGATTAAATATGATATATCGGGGCAGAAAAAGCTTGATATTTCAAGGCAGCTTCAAGAGAGAAGAGAAGCGGCGAAAAACGCAAAATAAAAATTAAGAGTATAAAAATTGAGCGTGCATTATGCACGCTCAATAAATTCACAAATCATTTGAAAGGATTTATCACTTATATCGTGTTCAATTTTACACGCGTCTGCCGCCGCCGTTTCTTTATCTACACCGAGCAAAACCAAAAATTCTGTAATGGCTTTGTGCCTTTTGTAAATACGCTCCGCTACGTCTCTGCCGTCGGCGCTTAGCGTAATGCCGCCCGTATTGTCAACGGCGATAAAGCCGCCCTTTTTCAACAAACCGAGAGCGCGGCTGACGCTTGGCTTTGAAAAACCCATCTCCTCGCAGACGTCAACGGCGCGCACGCGCGCAAGCCTGTGCGATAGAATGAGGATAGTTTCGAGGTACATCTCCCCCGATTCGTGAATGCTCATAACTTCACCGCCTTTTTAATAATATACATCACAATCGAATAAAAATCAAGTGCGCAGAGTGCGCGCCGCGCACGGTTTTCTCAAAGCAAAGTCCGTCGGTATGAACCGGCGGTTTTTTCTTTAATTTATTTAAAATTTATATTGACAATTCAAAATATATAGAATATTATATATATGGAGTTAGCAATGGCTAACATTGAGGGAGGAGCTGTCTTATGCGTACCCTGTGCGATGCGAAAATCGGTGAAAAGGTAAATGTAAAGCACATTAAAGGCGAGGGAGCCGTGCGCCGCAGGATTATGGATATGGGACTGACAAAAGACGTGCAGGTTTTTGTCCGCCGCGCGGCACCGCTCGGCGACCCTATCGAAATCAGGGTAAGGGGTTACGCGTTGACGCTTCGTAAAGCGGACGCCGCGATGATTGAAATCGAATAAAAACCGTTGGAAACGAATAGATTTATTCTGAAAAGTTTTAAAGAAAGGAAAAGCTATGGAACTGAAAATTGCGCTTGCGGGCAATCCCAACAGTGGAAAAACGACTCTTTTCAACACGCTGACCGGCTCAAATCAGTATGTCGGCAACTGGCCGGGCGTAACAGTTGAAAAGAAAGAAGGAAGGCTTAGAGGAGAGAACGGCGTAATCTTAACAGACCTTCCTGGCATATACTCGCTGTCGCCCTATTCCCCCGAGGAGATGATAGCGCGCAATTATCTGCTTAAAGAGAGTCCCGACGCGATTATAAATATAGTGGACGGTAGCAATATTGAAAGAAATCTGTATTTGACGACTCAGCTTACGGAGCTTTCAATCCCTGTCATAATAGCCGTAAATTTTATAGATATTGTCAGACGAAAGGGCGATAAGGTAGACACAAAAAAACTGTCAGAGCTTTTTAGGTGTCCTGTGATTGAGATTTCCGCTCTCAAAGGGCTTGGAACAGACGAAATCGCCAAAGCCGCCGTAAAAGCCGCGAAAAGCGGCGA
>CAZQXZ010000031.1:16419-18081 GCA_964597515.1 uncultured Eubacteriales bacterium
CCTGGCGCACATAGAAGAGGCTGTGTTACATTCAAGACCCAACAAGGAGCAGCGTTGGTATGCGATAAAGCTGTTCGAGCGCGATAAGGCGGTTTATGACGAGCTTAATCTGTCCAATGATGTGCGCCGTCATATAGAGGACGATATAACGGCGATTGAAAAAGAGTTGGGAGACGACGCCGAGAGTATAATCATAAACGAAAGGTATACGTTCGTCACAAACGCCGTAAAGCTCTGCTGCTATAAAAAGAGCATTGCAGGCGAGGAGCTTTCCGATATAATAGACAAGGTGCTGATGAACCGTGTTTTAGCCTTTCCGATATTCGCGATTATTATGTTCGGAGTATATTATATAGCGGTTTCGATAGCGGGGACTATATTTACGGATTTTATGACCGATACGCTTTTCGGAGATTGGATAGGCGGCGGGGTTTCATCGCTTTTGCAAAGCGCGGGCGCCGCCGACTGGCTTCATAAGCTTATTGTTGACGGTATTATCGGAGGTGTCGGCTCCGTTTTAAGCTTTGTGCCTCAGATTATTGTACTTTTCCTGCTGCTGTCACTGCTCGAGGAATGCGGATATATGTCAAGAATAGCATTTTTGCTCGACAAGGTGTTCAGAAAATTCGGGCTTTCGGGAAAATCTTTCATACCGATGCTCGTCAGCACCGGCTGCGGTGTCCCGGGCGTTATGGCGACGCGAACAATCGAGAATGAAAAAGAGCGTAAAATTACGATTATGACCACAACCTTTATGCCGTGCGGAGCAAAGCTGCCCGTAGTGCTGCTGATTTCCGGAGCGATGTTCGGCAACGCGGGCTGGGTCAGCGCGAGTGTGTACCTTATAGGCATTGCCTCCGTGGCGCTGTCGGGTATGATACTTAAAAAGACAAAGGGGTTAAGCGGCGAGCCTTCGCCGTTCGTAATGGAAATTCCCCCGTATCATATGCCCGCCTTAAAATCAGTGGTGCAAAGCACTTGGGACAGGTCGGTCTCTTTTATTAAGAAAGCCGGAACAATTATCCTTATTTCGAGTATCATTATCTGGATAGCTGCCAACTTCGGATTTGAGGGCGGGAGATTAGCGATGGTCGGGGACGCGGGCAACAGTCTGCTCGCATACTTGGGCGCGGCGGGAGCGTGGATTTTCGCGCCGCTCGGGTTTGGAAACTGGAAGGCGGCTGTCGCCGTAATAGCGGGACTTGCCGCCAAGGAAAACGTCGTCGCGACGCTCGGCGTCCTATACGGGTTTGCCTCGGACGGCGCCGGAAGCTCGGAGATACTCGCCGCGGTATTCACTCCGCTCTCCGCATATTCGTTTTTGCTGTTTAACCTGCTGTGCGCGCCGTGTGTGGCGGCTGTGGCGGCAATTTTCCGCGAGCTGAAAAATGTCAGAGATGCTCTTTGGGCAGTCGGATATCAGACAATGTACGCTTACGGCGTATCGTTTATGGTGTATCAGTTCGGAAAGCTTGTTCAGGGTACGGCGAGCTTTGCCGGAATAGCGGTCGCTTTCGCTCTTTTCGCCGCGGCAATATGGTGGATATTCATAAAGAATGAAGAGAGGGAAAAGAAGGGCTGCTGCGGCGCCTGCGACAAGTGTTCTCACAAAGACAGCTGCCGCTGACAAAAAACAAAAGAGACCCGCGAACAGCCGAAGCC
>CAZQXZ010000032.1:0-5830 GCA_964597515.1 uncultured Eubacteriales bacterium
GCTTTCGTCACCGCCGAATTTGGTCGCAACGCCGTTTTGTTTAATATAAACGCTCAAATTAGCTATGCTTTCTTTTTCCTTAATGGTGACTGCATTTGTATCCTGTGTGTTTTCGGATTTTGAGAGTAAAATAATATTTGTATCAACGGTTGCGTCAAAAATTTGCTGCCCTGCGAAATCTATCAGTTGAAGCGGATTCGTTTTTTCAGCGAAAAATTTCCGCAATGACTTTCCATAAGCCGATCTCATCCATTTATTTGATGTGATATAACACAAAATCCCGTTATCGCGCAACAATGCGACACCCTTTTCATAGAACAGGGAGTATATGTCGCCACGGGCTTCATAGGTGCTGAAATTAAGTTCTTTATAATATTGGGATTGTTCTTTTATATGTTCAAGGTGTATGTACGGCGGATTGCCAATCACCACATCAAACCCGCCTTTTTCCTTAAAAACGCGCGCGAACTCAAGCTGCCACACAAAGTATGGCGGCGAGGATTCGTTTTTCAAACTGTTGTACTTTTCAACAACCGCCGGATTTCCACCGATGTTAAACATGATAATTCTATCCGTTATCGCGCGTATTTTCTTTTTCAGCTCGTCCTTTCCATCGTGATTCTTTTCATAAAAGAGCCTGTCCCGCGCTTCAAATAATTGATTCAACAACGATTCATATTGGTTTTGCCCGAAGACAAACTGATGCTCAGAGTTTCCGAGCAATTCAGTTTCCTTAATAAGTTTTATTCCGTCAATCTCATCAATCAAGCTGTTGCCGCAGCGGATATTACAGTCAAGGTTAGGCAGAGGTTTAGGATTCTTGCTCTCGGCATATAATCCGTCATCATCGTTGCTTTCATTTATTTCCTGTTCAACGACCAAAGACAGCCACAAACGCAGTTTGGTTATATCAACGGCGGAAGGTTCAATATCCACAGCGAAAATAGAATTTTTAATCGTGTGCAGCTTCAACGTCAACGGATGCCGGGTTGATTGATACATTTGAATTTTTGCGTATGTATTTTTATTATCCATTAGCATAGCGATGTATTCGGTAATATTTCTTCTTGCCCGAACAATTTCAGAAATCATTCCAAGTGGGAACGCGCCGGAGCCAACGGCGGGATCAGCGACCTTGATATTCGCCAACGCGTCGTCTATATCTTTTAGGCGGCTTACATTATTTTCACGGTCAAGAATTTCTTTTGATATATAAAGCTCGCCAATACCTTCCTTTGCTTGCCTTGTTGTGTCTTCATCTTTCATAAATTCGCCGTAGATAATAAAATCTTTTACGGCATCGTATGAAATGCCCGTTACGGTGACTAGGTAATTGACAAGGCTCTCTTGGCACATATAATGAACAATTTCGCGGGGAGTGTAAAACGCGCCCTTCGATTTTCTATCCTTGGCGTCAAGCAGATTTTCAAATATTTTACCGAGCATTTCGGGGTCAATCGCGACTTCTTTTTCAAGCGGTTCGTCTTCATTCATTGTAAAATTGTAGCGATCAAAAATATCCAAAATGCCGTCGGCATCGAGATTACCCTTCGCATCAATATTGGAAAACATTTCGTTGGGAATTGAAAACTTGTTTTTCCACCAGTCATAATTATCAAGCGGCTCAAAAAGTCCGCCGTTTAGGAACGGAACACGGCATTTGAGCTTGTAATAGTAGTCGTTTGCACCGCGTTTTTCGTTTAAGGCTTCATAAAACAACGGCTCAAGATATTCGTCATAAAAGTTTTCGCCATTTTTCACGCTGACTTCAAAAAGTCTGCGGATGAATTTTCGCGGTCCTGTTCCCCAAGGTTGTCCTTTAACCGACGCCGCAACTGTTTCCTGTTCTTCTCGTGAAAGCTTATCTATCTCAGCGGCGACCGGACGGTATTCATCCTCGCCGGTTTGTTTGAACACCTTCGGGACAACCTCTTTTGACGCTTTACCTTTTGAATAAAAGGCGTTATCATATTGCTTTTTCGTCAGTGTTTTCGGGAAAACATTAACGCCGAGCCAGCCCTTTTTCTGAATGAAATATAAAAAGGCGATTTGTCCCATCAGTTTTTTCGCGAATTGTTCGCTCGTGAAATTTAAACGCTCGGCTTCGGCGGCAAAATCCTCATTGCTTTCAAGATGTTCTTTAAGGTGAAAATATTTTTCTTTATACAGCTCAAAAAACTCTTTGGTAACCTTTTCAACGCTGAAAGCATCTTCAATTTCGGCGATTGTGGGATTGGTATTTTCGTTCATAAAAATCGGGTATAGGCGTTCTCCGGCGGTATGGCATGGTTCACCCTCGCCGACAAGATAAGAATATCTTTTCGCCGGTGTGATTTTTTCCGTAACCTTGCCTTTTGCAAACTCATAATCAAGCTTAATGAATGACAAACGCCATTTTGATTCGTTTTCCGCATAGAACGCAACAATAGCGCCGTCTATTTTCGCCGAACCCATCAGCTTTTTAACAAAGTTTCTCTGCATACTTCTTGCGCGGTCTAAATTCTTACGGTCTTTCAGCGTGACAGCAAAGACCGCTATTTTAGCGTTGTCGCTGCCGATAAAATTCGCAATATGATAATAGCCGCCTATGTAAAAACTAAATTCTGACCAGTTCCAATAATCGTTTAACCGGGTTTCGGGGTTAATCATTTCAAGGTTGTTAAAAAACTCCTTGCTGAATTTCACAAATCCGTCAAGCGAAAACGGCTTTGCAAGTATTTCCTCAAAAAATGCTTTTTTTGTGCTCATATTATTTTACGCCGCCTTTCAAATACATTGACAATATGACTTGCCGGATATATTTTTTTTTGTTCGAAGTAGTGTTGCTAACTGAAAAATAACTGTCAGGCACACGGTCGTAAATTTCATTGTAGGCTGAAAGCTCATCGGGACAATTCTTAATCGCGGTTAATACGCCTTTTGTAACGCCGCTTGGGATTACGCCATTTTCCCAAAGTGAAATCAAAGTGTTTATGTTTTGTTCTTCGTCGTCTGTGAATTTATGGCTTTGCAATAACGCTTTTAGTGTTTTTAGAATCTTCGCGTCATTGCCTGTAACCGTTTGTTTATCAGCCGTAATAGTCTGTTCTTCAATCGACGCGAAATCAAAGGCTTTTTTATTTTCATACAAGTGGTCGAAATAATCTTCGCTTATGGCGAGCGCCTTTTCATTTTCATCAGATTTTATATATCCAATCGCTTGCATAAAGGATAATTCCGTTGTGGATTCATTTGTTATGAAAAACTTTTTCAACGCTCCCTTGCGAATAAACGATACCGTAGTATTATCGGAAACAGAGATGTGCTTTTTACCGGATTTCGCTTTTAGGGGCAATCCCTTTATTTTTTCAAATAACGGTTTGTTTTCATCTCTAATTCTGCGGATTTCGCTTAAATAGAAAAGCTCCGGATTTATGCTTTCTTCGTCATCATCCATATTGCGTGTCAATTCCTCGTAAAGTTTATGAGAGCTGACCTGTTCATCATCGGATAAATATTTAAAATCTTCTCCGAGAGTATCGTGGAATAATTGCAGTTTGGATATAATTCTATCTTTTAGCGGCAAGTGCGCATCCGTTTGGGATGTCGGGAAAAAGTTGAAGATATGTATATTTTCGTGCTTGCTTCCGACACGGTTAATACGACCCCCGCGCTGCATTATCCTCGTCGGATTCCACGGGAGGTCATAATTGACAAGTACATTAGACAAATGCAGATTAACACCTTCCGCTAAAATGTCGGTGGTAATCAATATGTCATATTTATCTTTGCCGTCATTTTCGTATTTCGGGTTAAAACTGTATTCAATATCAAGCTTTTGGTACTGACTGCTTTCACCGCTGAAAACTATAAGTCTGTCGCCATAAATATCTTTTAGATTCTCGCCAAGGTATTTTGCGGTTTCTTTTGATTCGGTAAAAATAATGATTTTAGATTTTTTGAATCGTTCATCCTTTGAAAGCACCGTTTTAAATTCCTCGAGCTTCGGGTCTGTGCTGATTGTCGCCCAATCGTCTTGTAATTGCTTTAATATAGCTAAATCGCGTTCAAGCGAAGATAAAAACAACGGCTTAAATTCGTCAGATTTAAAATGCTGAATTTTTTCATCGTCAACCAGCTTCATCAATCCGGCATCATCACCATTATCGAGCATTTCGTAAACATTCACTTTTTTGCTTATGTATACATTTCCGCCTTTTACCATGCTAATAAATTGTTCGTATGATAAAATAAATCTGGAAAGAGTCATCTTAAAGGCATAAAAGCTGCTTTCAAGCCGTTTTACGAGAATGGATTTCATAAATCCGCTCATATTCCTTTGCGCAGTCAGCATTGTGGCAAATTTTTTATTGTCCTTTAAGAAAAGTAAGGGGGTATAACGAGCATAATCAAGGCTTTTGATTGCCAGCATTGTTTCTTTGAAAACTTTATCTGTTTCCTTGTCAAAGGAATATACGATTTGTTCAGGTGCGCCCAGTTTCGGGAATTTCAAGCCTTGTTTCGCAAGGTCGTCCCTATAATATTCCATTATTTCTTTGCGCGTGCGGCGAACCATAATATGTCTGATTAATTGGTCTCTGATTTTTTCGGAATTGTTTTTTAACACGATGCGATAGCTTTCTGTTCCATGTTGTTGTTTATTCAACTCCGTGTTCATTCTTGAAAAGAAACCTTCAAGGTTTTTTAAATTGGGTATGATTGTGCTATTGTGTTTCTGTTGGAAAAGATAAATTTGATTTTCAATATCACTTGAATAATTATTTATCGGTGTTGCTGAAATAAGAACAACCTTTTTATCCTTACATATTTGATGCAAAGCTGTATAACCTTCTGTTCCGCTGTTTCTGAAACGGTGTGCTTCATCAATGAAAACATATTCGTATCTGTCAAGTTTTTTCGGGTCGTCACTGATTCTATCGAGCTTTCCAAGAGATTCGACATCGGCAACCACATCAAATTCTTTCATAACGCTATCCCAATAATCCACTAAAACCGGCGGACATATAACTAGTTTATTACGCCCTTTTTTAAGTGTTTTGGCAAGCAACGCGCATATATACGTTTTCCCAAGACCGACGACATCAGATATAAAAACGCCGCCGTAACTTTCTAATATTTTTTTCGCCTGCGTAACCGCATCAAGCTGATATTGAAGCCGCATATAACCGTCTGGCAGCAATTCATCCAAAGCGGCAGATTTATCTGCGTTTATTTCTTCTTTAAAATATTCATACAAGGTTTTTATGTATATTTCATATGGAGTTATATCTTTTTTCAGCCAAGTCTTTTCTTCGATTGTGTCGATATAGGAATCTTTAATATCAACGCCTTTTTCCCAAAGTTCATCAAACTTTTCCAAAGCGAATTGAACATCACGGCTATCTTTTAACTCTACATTAAATTCAAGATTATTTACAAGTCCCGCCATCGAAAAATTGCTTGACCCGGTGATAACGCTTCCATAACGCTCGGGATCCTTTGCAAGGTCTTTTCGCATTATATAAACTTTAGCGTGTATAGGTGCGTCTGCATACATACGCATTTCGATTTTACCGGAGCGAAGCCAGTTAATAAAACAACTAACGCCTTTTTCAACTTCTGAGGAGTCTTCGCACCCGATAAATTCATTTTCTATCTCTGCTGAAAAAGCGTCCTTTGCTTCTTTGCCCGACATATCGATAATCTCAACCGTTTTTGAATCCACATTCAAACCAACAAGCACACGGATTTTATCAACATCGGTCATCGCCGGATATAGCTTAAAAAAACCGCTTGTGCGAAAATATCCGACAAGCACATCAAAAAATTGAGTGTTGTTTTTTAAAATATT
>CAZQXZ010000032.1:5840-6821 GCA_964597515.1 uncultured Eubacteriales bacterium
GCACTTAATGGCGGTCAGATTTTCTGTAGCTGTCTTTCCGGTTCGTTTGTAAAAAAAGTTAAGTCGTTAAACCTCACAACTAATACCCTCCCTTTAAGATGCTCTCGAGCAATTATTTCAATATTTCCATATACTGTCCCAATCGTTCATCCACATACCCGGCAATCAATTCAACCATCTTGCCGGCATCGTAGTCATTATGATAAATGTCAAATGCCTCATAATACTTCTTTCTGTCGGTGAATTTTACATTGATAGGCGGGTACCCGTTTTGCATCAAATCCAAGTTAAGCACTAAACGCCCAGTCCGTCCGTTGCCGTCAATAAAAGGATGAATACTCTCAAAATCTAAATGAAACTTTGCGATGCGCTCGATTGGGTGCGTTGCTTTTTTGTTTTGCTCATTTTTACGCATTAGCTCATTCATTTGCGGCTCTATTAAATATGGCTGCGGCGGCTCGTAAGCCGCTCCCATAATTTTCACCGGAATACGGCGGTACACGCCTTTATCCTCAGGTCTATCTACCAAGACAAGGGCGTGAATTCGCTTTATTTCACGCTCTGTTATCGCTTTTTTGTCGGCAACCAGGCTTTGTACATACAAAAAAGCATCCCTGTGCCCCACAGCTTCAAGATGCTCTTTTAGCGGCTTTTGATCGATTGTAATGCCCTCCAGCACCATTGCCGTTTCCTGTAATGTTAAGGAGTTGCCCTCAATAGCGTTTGAGTTGTAGGTAAACTCCACAAGAAACTCATCGCGCAAACGCTGCAGCTCACCTTTTGTAAGGGGACGGCGTTTTGCAATTTCGTCATTCTTGCGGTCAATTTCTAAAAATATCGCGGCAAATTCGCTTTGCAGTTTTTTACTGCGAAGCATTCTTCCGTCTGCGGGCTTTTCGGCATCGGCGGGAATCATATATAAACCGCCGCTGCGTATAGCGCCCACAATCTTGTTTTCGGCACATAGCACGCGTACCCGCC
>CAZQXZ010000032.1:6831-17979 GCA_964597515.1 uncultured Eubacteriales bacterium
GTAGATAACCCCCACTTTTCTGCCGCTTGTGATACTTTGATATATTCCAAAATCTTCACCTCTTGGCAATGCTATAATTCTCCTAATCAGTATATCCTAAAATCGGAATAATGGCAAGCAGATTTATAATTATAACCCAAATATTATTCCTAAAATAAAGCTTATGTGCCACAGCACACTTCATATTTGCAAAGCAAGAAGATTTTTCTAAATCCGTCTGCGGACGGGACAGTGAAATATCTCGCATAGGCTCGATATGAAATAATTGCCTTGCGGCAATTGTGAAATCGTTTGCGCCGCTCACGGTGAAATAAAATAAATCCACTCACGCCCGCAGGCATTTCACACGCCGCAGGCGTATTTCACGTGCGAAGCACATTTCACAAATCCGCAAGGATTTATTTCATTGAAAAAACCGCCCGAAGGCGGTTTTTTCTGGCACCCCCTACCAGAATCGAACTGATAATTGTCCCTTAGGAGGGGACTGTTATATCCATTTAACTAAGGGGGCTTATTCGGTTTTCTGCCCGGCTTTTGCGGCGAGAGTAATTTTAACAGACACAGCGGAAAATGTCAAGCAATTATCACGGCTCGGCATGCTTTGTTGTAAAGATTTTAGTTGTTGCATTTTTCGGTTTTATATGATATATTTATTGTAACAATTTTGTCATTTTCGGGGTTATAACATTGAATTTTTTCAAGTTAATTTACGGCAACATTTATTTTTTAGGCATTTATACTTACAGATACGGCAGACGGTTTTTTACAAAGCTTGCAAGGGCTGTAAAAAAACCTCTGTCTTTTATCGCTATGACAGTTTACGCCGCATTCAAGGCGTTTGATATGTTCCTGCTCAGCACTTTTCACGAGGCTGTTGACGATTACGCCGAGCTGAAAGCCGATATCCTCAGGGCGCGCCTTAACGCGCGTGCCGGTCTCAAATCGCCGTCCGCCTTCTTTTACGCTATGAGGGGCTATGTAAAAAAGGCGTTTATACGCCACCGGCTCGCCTTTTCATATGCGCTGAGCCTTTTTCTTCCCGCCGCCGCTCTGTGCGTCCTGCTCGCCGTCATAAACTTTTACGGCGATATGACTTTTGCTCTGCGAGTTCGGTACGACGGCGCTGAGATAGGGTATGCGGACAGTGAAAGCTCGCTGCTTTCGGCGGGGGAAAAGGCCGCCGGAATGTTGAATTCCGGAAAGGAAACGGTGACTTCTGCCGAGATAGCCACAAAGACGTCGTATACGCTCGCCGCCGTCAAGAAAAGCGAGCTGTGCGGCGAGGACTATATTGCGGACTTTATCGTAAACAGTGCGAAGGACAGCTATGTTAACGCCTGCGCCGTATATATAAACAACTCTATGCTCTGCCTCGTCAAGAGCGAGAGCGACGCGCTTTTCGCTTTTGACAGGCTTCTGTCTGAAAGAAAGGGTACCAACGCCGACTGTACCGTAAGCTTTGTCGAAAACATTGAATTTCGCGAATGTCTTTACCCGCTTGACCAGGCGGATTTTTTGAGCGCGGACAGCCTTTATGATACAATCAGCGCCGTAAAGATTAAGGAGAGGACATATACCGTAAAAAAAGGCGACGATGAGAAGGATATTCTAAGGCTGTTCGGCGGCAGCGCTGATTTGCTGCGCCAGCTCAACCCGAATACTGACGATATCACTGTCCCCGGTACCGTAATTATAATTTCGCCCTCTATAAACAGACTCAGCACAAAGCTTACTTTCACAAACGAGCGTACAGTTACCGAGAAATTCAAAACCGTCGAGCTTGAGACAAACAGTCTTTACAGCGGCGACACGAGCGTCGTTCAGAAAGGGATAGACGGCAAAACGAAGATAACCGAGCTTGTGACGTATGTTGACGGCGTTCTGACAGGCTCCGTTGAGCTTAAAAGGACCGTTCAGAATGAAACGGTCAACAAGATAGTAAAGGTCGGCACAAAGGCGAGACCTAAAAATTATACGGGTCAATATACCATAGGCGTTACGAAAGGCAGGTTCATATGGCCTGTCGTGGGGCTGTACAAGGTCTACTCCTGGTACGGATGGCGAAACCTCGGCTGGCATTCGGGTATTGACATATCCGGAAGCGGCGCGTCGGGCGCGCTTATAGTCGCGGCTGAAAGCGGCACCGTCATCACGGCGGGCTGGAACGGCGACGGATACGGCAATTATGTAATTATTGAACACAGCGACGGGGTAAAAACACTTTACGGTCACTGCCTTTCCGGCTCTCTTATGGTAAAGGCGGGCGATAAGGTATCGGCCGGTCAGGCTATCGCGCGAGTAGGCAATACCGGTAACTCTTTCGGCGCGCACCTGCATTTTGAGGTACGGGTAAACGGCTCAGCGGTAAATCCCGCTCCGTATTTGGGGCTTAACTGATATGCGGCATATACAGGTTATTTGTATCGGAAAGCTTAAAGAAAATTATCTTACAGACGCAGTTTTAGAGTATTCTAAAAGGCTTTCACCCTATTGCAAGCTAACTATAAAAGAGCTGCCCGCAGAAAAGCTTTCTCTTAACCCATCTGTTTCAGAAATTAATGCGGCGCTAAATAAAGAGGCTGACGCTATCCTTTCATCTATTGAGCCTTCATCATATACCTTTGCTTTATGCATTGAGGGAAAACAAATTTCATCAGAAGTGTTTTCAGAAACGCTCTCATCTTTGTCTTTAACGGGAAAGTCCTCTGTCACATTTATAATCGGAAGCTCTTACGGACTTGATATTACTGTAAAAAAACGAGCTGACTTTCTTCTCTCCTTATCAAAAATGACCTTTCCGCACCAGCTTTTTAGGGTCATGTTACTTGAGCAGATATATCGCGCTTATCAAATAAATAAGGGCGGTAAATATCATAAATAAAAGGGGTATCATTATGCAATTAAAACGCGAGCTGACAGACTACGAAATCTTCCCAAAAGTGTTTTTAGAAAACACTGAGGTTACCGTGCGCATTGTGCCGTTGGGGCTGCACGCACAGTTTCATAAGGGCGAGGAGTATACAATACATATTCGCCCGTTATCCGAAGGGTCGCCCAACAGTTATCCTAACAGGGATAATATAACGGAGTACGAGCTAAAAGCCGACGATAACGGCGGATTTACAATTACTCATAAGTTCGGCGGCGAGCAGGAGTATTTTATCAGAGTGATGGAAAACGGCAAAAAGCTTTTACAGCTGTCCGTCTATGCGGTTGCAGAGGATTTATACGGCAGATACCCCTATAAAGGCGATTTACATATGCACACCTTCCGTTCCGACGGCAAGGAGGCTCCTGCAATAGTCGCGGCAAATTACAGGCGTTACGGCTATGATTTTCTTGCTATTACTGATCACCAAAGATACTACCCGTCTATTGAGGCCATGGAAGCGTTTAAGGATATAAAAACAGACTATGTACTAATCCCCGGAGAGGAAATTCATCTGCCGGGAAACGATGTGCATACCGTAAACTTTGGCGGGAAACACAGTATTAACGGGCTTATTGAGTCGCGCTCGCAAACAAAGGAGCATCCTGCCGATAAAAAATACTGCGCCATTGACGGCAACTGCCCTCCCGTTATCAGTGATGAGGAATTCGAGGCAGAGGTAAACGCTTTAATCCCTACCCTTGATATGCCGGAGGACTTCCCTGATAAGTTTCAATATGCCGCTTGCGTTTGGATTTTTAATCAAATCAGAAAAGCACAGGGGCTTGGAATATTCTGTCACCCCTACTGGATTTCCGACGCTTACCATGTGCCCGAAGGTCTTACGGAGTTATTGATGCAAAATAAGCCGTTTGACGCGTTTGAGGTTGCAGGCGGCGAATTATACTTTGAGCAAAACGGTTTTCAATGGACTAAATACTATGAGGACAGAGCAAAGGGACGCTTTTATCCCATAGTCGGCTCTACTGACAGCCACGGCTCCGTTCACAATGACGGGAAACTCGTCGCCTCTACAATAGTATTTGCACGCAAGAATGAAAGAGCGGAGCTTATAGACTCTGTTAAAAAATGTTACAGCGTAGCTGTTGACACCGTCGGGGAAGATAAAATAATCGGCGAGTTCCGCTTCGTAAAATACGCCTGCTTCCTTATGAAAAACTACTTCCCGCTCCACGACGAGCTGTGCTATGAGGAGGGCAGAGCGTTAAAGGCATACGCCGCCGGCGATAAAGATGAAAAGGCTATTCTTGACCTTATGTACGGCAGGACTGAAAAAATGAGGAAGAAATACTTTGAGTTTTAGGTTTCTCATTCACACGCGTTAAGCTATTAACTTTGCTACAACAGAGGGAATTGTATGCTCTTTTCAAGTACTATTTTTATTTATCTGTTTTTGCCCGCAGTGCTTTTTGGATATTACGTTATTTTTCGGAAATCACGTTTATGGAAAAATGTGTTTCTGCTGTTTGCCAGCCTGTTTTTTTATGCATGGGGAGAACCGTTCTTTGTTACTATAATGATTTCCTCCATAATAATGAACTGGCTGTTCGGTCTGCTTGTTGTGAAGTATAAATCAGATAAAAGCAAATCCCGCCTTGTGCTGGTCTTAACGGTAACGCTAAATTTATCTGTTATGTTTGTATTTAAGTACCTAACATTTACACTAAATAATGTTAACAACATATTTGGAGCTGCAACTCCTGTGCCGAATATTGTTTTGCCGATAGGTATTTCTTTCTTCACTTTTCAGGCAATGTCATATGTTTTTGACGTTCACAGAGGTCATGGAGCTGCGCAAAAAAATCCAATTAATGTTGCTCTGTATGTATCTTTTTTTCCCCAACTCATTGCCGGACCTATTGTGCGTTATGAAACGATTGCAGAGCAGATAAATTACAGAAAAGAAACCCTTGACGACTTCATCAAGGGGTTTTGCCGTTTTATTATAGGTCTGTCCAAAAAAATACTGCTCGCAAACACGATGGCGCTTATTGCAGACGATGCTTTTTACATGCCGAAAAATGAGCTTACCGTCGCAATGGCGTGGCTTGGCGTTATAGCCTATGCTTTTCAAATATTCTTTGATTTTTCAGGTTATTCGGATATGGCAATCGGTATGGGGCATATGTTTGGTTTCAGTTTCCTTGAAAACTTTGATTATCCCTATATATCAAAATCAATATCCGAGTTTTGGAGAAGGTGGCACATTTCACTTGGCACTTGGTTTCGCGATTATGTATACTTCCCTCTCGGCGGAAGCAGAACAAAAACAAAAAGCCGTCTCGTTTTCAACCTCTTTGTCGTATGGTTTTTGACGGGTGTTTGGCACGGTGCAAACTGGACATTCATTGTCTGGGGGCTTATGTATTTTGTTCTTATTACTATTGAAAAGCTTACGGGATTTGAGAAAAAATTCAATAACATCAAATGGCTGAAATATCTTTATACCGCGTTCTTTGTATTAATTGGCTGGGTTATATTCAAATCCGCTTCTCTCAGTGACGCGGCTCTTTATATTAAATCCATGTTCAAAGCGTCGGGCAATGAGCTATATAACGCTGAATTTTGGTATTGTCTAAAACCAAATTTAATATTTCTTGCCGCTTGTACCGCGGCGTCAACCCCTATTGTCCCGCTGATAAAAAAGAATATAAAAGCGCAATCCCCCATATTCAAGATTTTATATGTCGCGGTTCTTATGTTTTTATTTATCTTTTCAGTTTCCTATATCGTCCAAGGCTCGTATAATCCGTTTATTTATTTCAACTTCTAAAGGAGGCTGCATTATGAAAAAACTCAATAAAGAGCTTGTCGTAGCATTGCTTTGCGGTCTTTTCGTTATCCTCGGAATAACCGGATATTTTTCATATGACGATTTTTTAAATCCTGTAATAAAGCAGATAACGCACGGTTATTCAACAAACAAGGTTGAAAACCCTTCCGTATCAAACAAGTTAAAAAGTGTTGTCTCTAAAATAGAAACATACGTTGATAAGGAAATAGGGTTCAAAACAAACTTCGTTGAGTTTAACGCCAAAGTTCAATTGCTGACGGGGAAAAGAGTTTTTGATGTAGGAAGCTCCACAGTAGTAAGGCTGAACAACGGGTATCTCACCTATCAATATGACGAAATCAGCGACAAGTCGATAACAAAAAACGCCGACGCCATTAAAGAGCTTGACATATATCTTGATAAAAGAGATATCCCCCTGGTCTTCTGTCTTGCGCCGTATAAGAACAGCAAATATGATTATCAGCTGCCAAACGGCTTAAAAGATACCATGAATGACGCTGCGGACAGATTTGTATCCCTTATTGACGGATATGGCGTCGCTTACATTGATTTTAGAGAAGAAATTCATAATGAGGGCTTTGAGCACTATTCATGCTTTTATGTTACAGACCACCATTGGAAGGCTGAAACGGGTTTTTGGGCTTTCACAAAAATCGCAAATCACCTGAAAGAAAACTGCGGTTTTGAATTTGATGATTATATTACAGACTTAGAAAACTATAATGTAAAAAAATATAATAAATGGTTTCTCGGCTCGCAGGGCAAAAAGGTTGGAAAGTATGTTGCCGGAATTGACGATATTAATATAATCACACCGAAATTCGAAACGGATTATTTGACTGAGCAGCCTTTAAAAAAGAAAAAAGCCTCAGGCTCTTTTGATAAGGCGCTTATGAATATGTCGTTCGTTGAAAAAAAGGACTATTATGTATTAAATCCATACGCGACATATACGGGCGGAGATTTTGCATATCAAATAATAACAAATACTAAGGCGGTTAACGATAAAAAAATTTTGGTTGTACGCGATTCTGTTGCCTGCGCCGTTACGCCGTTCCTTTCACTTTGCGCGAAAGAACTCCATATACTTGACCTAAGAGACAGCTTAACCGGCAGCAAAACAAAACCCCTGTATGATTATATTGACGGGATAACCCCCGATGCCGTACTCTTTCTTTATTCACCTACAAGATTTCGTGAAGCTGAGGTGTTTGATTTTCATAAGTAATTAGCGGTTTATACCATACTGTTCTCTTTACCGCGTGCGCTGACACTTCTGTATGCGCCGCCAAAACGTCCGGTAATACAGCATAATACTTTCATCGCTGTATATCTTTTTCTTTCAAATATTTTTAGTTTTTTACAAGTCTTATAGGGAATGTTGCCGATTTTATCATCAGATGATATCGGCATTTTTTTATTTGCAAGATCAACGAAAGCTTTTAAAAACTCGTTCTTTTGGTTTGCGGGCGTTCGGTTGTTATAATAACTAATAAACTTCGAAACAAAGTAGCTGTTAAGATGCGAATACCGAGTTTTATCCTTGCCTTGCATAACTGTAAAGCTTTCATCAAGAGCGCAAAGATAACCTAAATAATGCAAATTAGTCCCGTGTCTGGTTTTTGTCGTCGAAGATGAATTCACCCTGACCGTGTACAAAGGTTTGTGAATAAGCGATACTTTTTTCGCCTTGATACAGGCCTTTACCCAAAACGGTATATCCTCATATATGTGCCAGTCACCGTACTTAACACTGTTTTTAAGCAGAAAGTTTTTTGAATAAAGCTTGTTGACCGAGAAAATCGGAAATAACCTTAACAGTTCAAGGCATTCCTCGCCTTCAAGCTGTTCCATATTTAAAAAACTGCCTGAATTTAGATGTTTATACTTTCCGTTGTTTTGATAATAATACCGCCAATCAAAAACCGCAAAATCCGATTTATCCTTAGAAACCGCGTTATACGCAAGCTCCACGGTCTCAGGTTCTATAATGTCATCTGCGTCGAAAAACATTACATAATCTCCGCCGCACATATCTAATCCAAGATTTCTCGCTTTCCCCTGACCGCCGTTTTCAACCGTTATAACCCTAATGATATCAGTAGCCGCCGCTTGCGCAATCTTTTCAAGCGTCGCGTCTGTGGAGCCGTCATTTATGATTATTATCTCATCGGGCAGTAAAGTTTGTGATAAGAGAGACGCAAGACATTCGCCAATATATTCCTCGCCGTTATACACCGGAACAATAACGGAAATCTTATCCTGCCTCACATTCTTACTAAACAATTGATCAGCTCCCTGCTTTTCCGAGCTTAATTATTTCATCGTAAACCCTTTGGCAATTATTCATATCGTTAAATTTATAAAATTCGTCTATTCTTTTTTTATATTTCTGTTCAAGCGGACATCCGTTTTCTATAAACCTGACAATCTCTTTTACGCTGCTTTCATAGTCATAGCAAACAGGACCAAACCCGTCGTCTTCAAAGCTAAAATAACCCTTATCATATATTTGCTGCTCATAAAAAACGTCGGCATCAAACTGAGTATATATAACAGGCTTATTCAGATACGCAAAATCAAAAGCGACGCTTGAAAAATCGGTAACAAGCAGCTTGTTCTCTTTAAACTCTTTTTGATAGTCGATGCTATTGATATGCGTTTTGACAAAATCATTCTCTTCAAAATCAACCGCTTGGCGCTCGAAAGACGGATGAATACAAAATTTCGCAGTATATCCGTTATCTCTTAATGCTTTTATTATCCTTTTATCATTAATAAGTGTGTTATAAAACTGAAAATAGCCGGATTCCTTAAATTTTGCGTCATATTTCCTTTCCGTTGTGCCAGGTTTTGGCGTTTTTGCAATTGAGGCGCGCCATGTCGGCATAAAAACAATTTTGTTTTCACTTGCATCGGCAAGAGTATCATATCTCGGCAAACCCGTAAGCTTGACTTCTTTCTCGCTGTACCCGTAGTTTCCGAAAGCAATTGACCTCCATTCGCCTTCAGCGGATGTAACGAAGATTTTGATGTTTTTATTCAATTTATGAAGCCATCTTGATAAATCATTTAATATAATACCGTGCTGTAAAAAAATGAAGTCGAATTTATATAAATCCTTTAAGTATTTTCTTTTGCCTTTGAACGCATTAAGAACCCATTCATCCGCCTGTGACGAGATGATTTTGTCTGAAAACAAAAACAACAATCTATATCTGTAGCTGTTAATGTCAAGAACCTTGCCTATGCGTTTCATTTTTTTATAGTCAGCAGAGTTTTTATCAACAGCAAAATAACAGTTATGTTTTTTAGAGGGTTTGCTTTTCAGATACTCAAAAAAATGCATGCCGTTGTCATCTGTTTTATTTGTTCTGTCAGACACTATCCAGACAGGTGTTCTGAAAAACGGTTTCAGCATATAATACAAAACTCTGCACGCAATAACTTTGAGTTCTCTTTTTTGAAAAAGCTGCTGCATATAGCGCAATTCAAGCTTTATTCGCTTTTGCGCCGTGTATTTGTATATTAAAACATTGTTATATTTTTGCTTAACAATGTAATCCTTGCCGCAATAGTAAGAATAGGAATAACTGCTGTTTATAGCAGCGAATTTTTCAAATATCACAGATATCTCAGAAGTAAATCTTTTTTTATATGTCACCGTAAACTTAAAGCTCTTTGTATCGTCAAGCGGGATTGCCGCCTTAAAACCTGAGGCAGAAAAGAATTTTTGATCTGTCAAAGCATAAGTGGAATCCAAATCATAAAACTCAATATCTACTCTTTTTTGTCTGTCGGTCAGTATAAACTTATCAAAATCATTGTTATTGATTACTTCCGATATTTTCCCTTCAAGAAAAAGTACACCGTTTTCAATTTTCATTATATAAACTTTAACCAAAGTGTTAGTCTTTAAGTTAAACAAGTTTGCATTATTAAAACGGCAAATACTTCTGTCAAAAACATATTCTTTTCTGATATCTCTGCCATACTTCAGGTTAAGGATATAAACTTTCTTTTCAAGCGGCATATATCTTTGGGCGCAGATAACCACATCCTCAATATGCTTTAGAAGATACTTAATATCGGCAATATATCTCTCTTTCTCGTCTTCACTGAGCGCTGGAGGAAAAGGCAGTCCTATCTGCCATTGCAAGGCATACATAACTTGATTTTGAATATAACGGATAACCTCACCGTATTTTTTTATTGATTTTTCAAATAATGCCTTTTGAGAAATTTCAACCGTGTCGGTATATAATGATTTATCCGACGCTGAAACATCAATGGCGGAATCTTCTGTCTCTCTTTTTCTATAATTATATACGGCACTTTTCAAAACTCCGTACTTTTCCCTTTCAATAATAGTATTACACACAAAAAGGGCGTCTTCCGCATATTTTAACGATGTATTAAATCTATGGTTTTCTAATGCAAAACCTTTAAAAAAAGCTGTGGCGCAGGATAGCTGAACATTATCATATTCATTAAAAATATCTACTACTTTATCCTTATCAAACTTAAAATCAAGAGGATGGGAAAATCCGGTTCTTTTTCCGAACATTTTAATTCTGCACGCAACTACATCAATGTACTCATAATGGGTCTCAAAGAAATTAAAAACCTTCTCAAAAGCGTCTGAATTCCACTTATCATCAGAATCAAGAAAGTTTACATATTTCCCCTGAAAAAATTCAAGTCCTTTATTGCGCGCGGCGCTTACGCCCTCGTTTGTCTGCTCAATATAAACTATATTATCGGGATATTCGCCTCTATATCTCTCGCATATTTTTCCGCTATTGTCGGTACTGCCATCATTAACAATAATTAATTGAATGTTCTTCTTAAAACCAATTGATTGATGTATTACTGAGTCGATAGCTTCCGCAACATATTCTTCGACATTGTAGACAGGCATTACCACCGAAAAAAGATATTTATATTCCTTATTAACAGCCACTATTCAAAACCCTCGCTTCCGCAAAAATAACCGCAATTTGAAAACTAACCAATCATTTTCTTGTATGCCTCAATTGCCTCTTCAATATCACCGTCAAAGGTTTTTTCTCCTAACTCCAACACCATAGCGCGTTTACAAAACTGCTTTGCCATGGGGGTGCTATGTGTCACAAATAGTAGTGTTACATTGTCCTTTTCTATCAGTTCATTAACCTTACTAAGGCACTTGTTCCTAAACACTGTATCACCTACGCTTAAAGCCTCGTCAACGATTAGTATTTCGGGTCGGACATTTGCGTTTATAGCAAAGCCAAGCCGCGCTTTCATTCCGCTTGAATAAGAGCGCACCGGCTGGTCTATATAGTCGCCAATATCGGCAAAGTCAATAATCTGCTGCTCGAGCTCTTGTATTTCTTTTTTTTGAAGTCCAATTGTAGCTCCT
>CAZQXZ010000033.1:0-15679 GCA_964597515.1 uncultured Eubacteriales bacterium
CAAAGCTTAAAACCAAAAAGTACGATATAGACATTTTTCCGGATTATCTCGCATATAAAAGCGAAACGTTTTTACATATCAGGCTTCTCGTGTGTCCGAGAAAGGTTGTAAACGCGTCGCTTGGGCTTGTTTTCAGATTATTGTTCAAAGTAGTTTTGAAGGTGCTTATCAAGCTTTTAAAGAAGCCGAAGAAGCAATCAAAAATAAAAAACACTCAAAATAAAGGTAAAGGCGGTGCTTTGGTATGAAAGAGCAAAAAGCGGCGAACATTCTCGCCACGACAATTGAAAAGGTGCGCGAGCTTGTGGACGTCAGCACGGTGATAGGCGAGCCTATCAGTCTGCCCGACGGCATGGTGGTTATCCCGGTTTCAAAGGTGACTTACGGCTTCGCGTCGGGCGGCTCGGATTTTCCGTCGAAAAATAACGCCGAGCTTTTCGGCGGCGGCGGCGGCGCGGGCATTACGATTAATCCCGTAGCGTTTCTCATCGTTAAGGACGGGGACGTCAGCGTAAGGCAGATTTCAGGTCTGAACAACCCCGCCGAAAGAGTTATAAACCTTGTCCCCGAAATGTTTGATAAGGTATCCGGACTTGTGAGTAAAGTTAAAAAAGAGGAACCCGACGCGGCGGATACTGCAAATAAAGAAGCCGAGTAAAATAATTTTTCGCGTATCACCCGCATATTCTGTACAAGGCAGGTGATATGTAATGAAAAGAATAATCGTTTTTGTTCTGCTGCTGCTTATCGCCGCTCCGGCGGCAGCGGCGGCTCCGGCGGTATCCGCGGAAGCCGCCGTCCTTATGACGGCGGACGGGAACCGAAAAATATTCGGCAAGAACGAATTTGAAAAGCTCGGAGTCGCAAGCACTACAAAAATAATGACGTCGCTTTTGGCTATCGAGTACGGCTCTTTGAACTTAGAGGTTGTTACCACAAAGGAAATGGTAACGGTCGAAGGCACGTCTATGGGGCTTAAAACGGGCGATACTGTAACGCTGAAAGCTCTTATATACGGAATGCTTCTGCAAAGCGGAAACGACGCGGCGAATACGGCGGCGCATATCGTCGGCGGCGGAAGCGTCGGCGACTTCGTCGAAATGATGAACGTCAAGGCAAAGAGCATAGGTATGAACGACACCCATTTTGTAAATCCGACGGGGCTGTGGCATGAGGAGCATTACTCAACGGCTTACGATATGGCGGTTTTAGGCGCGTACGCCGTTTCAAATCCCGTTTTTTCGGAGATTTGCTCGTCTAAAAGCGCGAGTTTTGAATACGGAAATCCCCCGTATAAACGCACGCTCTATAACCATAACCGTTTGCTTTCCTCATATGACGGGGCGATAGGAATAAAGACGGGATTTACTAAAAATACGGGGCGCTGCCTCGTTTCCGCCGCACAGAAAAACGGAATGACGCTCGTATGCGTGACGCTGAACGCGCCGAACGACTGGAAGGACCACAAAGCGCTTCTTGATTATGGCTTTTCGGTATGCAAAACAGTCATAATCGAGGACAGCTATGAAGATATCTTCGTCCCCGTTACAGGAGGTATAATCCCAAAAGTTTCGGTCGTGCCGTATGAAACGCCGAGCTACACATCCGTAACCGGCGAAAGGCAGGAGCCAAAAAGGGTGATTTACCTTGAAAAATTTCTGTATGCCCCCGTAGAAACGGGGAAAATAGTCGGCAGAGCCGACTACTATCTCGGCGGCGTTTTGGTGGAGTCCGCAGACCTTGTCGCCCGGTTCGGCGTGGAATTAGCTTTTCCCAAGGAGCTTTCGGATGACGGCAAGGGGTTTTTCGATAAAATCAAAGATTTTTTTAAGGGAAGAACGGATAAATTTTAAGGAAGTGACAAAAACAACAAATGCAGGACGGAAAAATAAGACTGCAAAAGTTCATCTCCGAATGCGGTTTTTCCTCGCGCCGCAAGGCGGAGGAAATGATAGCCGCGGGGCGCGTGTCTGTAAACGGCAGAAAAGCTTCAATCGGCGATAAAATCGACCCGAAAAATGACGAGGTGAAAATTGACGGCAAGAAGCTCAAAAGACCCGAGAAGCATACGTATATAATGCTTAACAAGCCGCGCGGATTTATCACCACAATGAGCGATGAGATGGGCAGAAAATGCGTCGCCTCATTAGTCGCGGACGCCGGGGCGTCGCTGTTTCCCGTCGGCAGGCTTGACAGGAACTCGGAGGGGCTTCTGCTGTTCACAAACGACGGCGAGTTTGCCAACGCCGTTATGCACCCGAGCAAGGGTCTCCCGAAAACGTACCGGGTGACCGTGAGTCCGCCGGCGTCGGACAGCCAGACACAAACCCTTTGCTCGGGCGTCGAGCTTGACGGCAGGCTTACGGCGCGCGCCGAGGTCTGCGTTCTTGAAAAAGACGAGAGCAGGAGCGTTTTGAAGATAATCATACGCGAGGGCAGAAACAGAGAGATACGCAGAATGTGCGAATGCGTCGGGCTTGAGGTGAAAAGGCTGAAAAGGACGGCTGTCGGAGCGCTGAGGCTCGGTATGCTTCGCCCGGGCTCATGGCGCGCCCTTACCGAAGACGAAATAAAACGCCTTTTGGGCTATTCGGAAAATTGACACAGAGATAAAATTGTGATAAAATAAAGGGAAGTACGGGAGATGCGTTTATGATAAAAAGCATGACGGGATTTGGCAGCTTCAGAGGCTCTGTGGACGGCTATACCGTATCAGCCGAAATAAAGAGCGTAAACCATAGGTTTTTTGAGTTTTCGCTTAGAATTCCCAAGAGCTACCTTGGCCTTGAGGACAGGATTAAGAGACTTATAAACGCAAAGGCCGAGCGGGGCAAGGTTGATTGCTTTATCCAGCTTGAAGCGCCCGAGGGCGAGGACATAGAGGTTACGGCGAATTACGCTTTCGCGAAAAAATATATCGAAGCCGCAAACGGTATTTCGGACGAGCTTAAAATCGGACGCGTTTCCTCGGTAAAGGAGCTTCTGCACTGTTCCGATATTATAACCGTATCAAGAACTCCTATCGACGAGGAAAAGATATGGAGCGTGATTGAAACCGCTCTAAATCAGGCGGCAAACGACTTTATCAGGATGCGCGAGGATGAGGGGAACCGTCTTAAAGACGATATCCTGTCACGTGCGCGGGAGATTGAAACCGCCGTATCCTATATTGAGGAGCGTTCCCCGCAGACGGTCGCCGAGTACAATGAAAAGCTTCTCCAGAGGATGAGGGCGGCAATAGGCGACATACCCGTGGACGAGCAGCGCCTTTTGACCGAAGCCGCCATATATGCCGACAAGGCCGCCGTAGACGAAGAAACAGTAAGGCTCAGAAGTCATTTGCAGCAGCTTTCATCAATACTTTCAGGCGAGCAGCCGGCGGGGCGCAAGCTTGATTTTCTTGTTCAGGAGATTAACAGAGAGGCGAACACAATAGGCTCCAAGGCTCAGGATGTCGCCATTGTGCGCAAGGTGATAGACATCAAGGCGCAGGTTGAAAAAATGAGGGAACAAATTCAGAATATCGAATAGGAGCGGCGTATGAGATTTGTCAGCATCGGTTTTGGAAACCTTGTGAACTCAGACCGTATTATAACCATTGTAAGCCCCGATTCGGCGCCCGTAAAACGTATTATACAGGACGCAAAGGAGAGAAGCGCTCTAATAGACGCAACTCAGGGGCGCAAGACGAGAGCGGTTATCGTCACAGACAGCGACCATGTCATTTTAACGTTTTTACAGCCCGAAACCATAGCCGGCAGACTTGATGGCGGCGGGGACTCTGACGGAGGGTGCGAGGATGGATGACTGTTTGAACAGCTGCGGGCTGCTCGTGGTTTTATCGGGGCCGTCGGGCGTCGGGAAGGATACCGTTCTTGAAAGGTTAAGGGAGAAGATGCCTGAAATGTGCCTGTCGGTATCTATGACGACGCGTTTTATGCGCGAGGGAGAGGCGCACGGGCGCGACTATATCTTCACGCACTTTGAGGATTTTGAAAAGAAAATTGAAGAAGGGTATTTCCTCGAATACGCGAAATACGGAGCGAACTATTACGGGACTCCCAAAGCCACGATTGAGAACTGGCTTGCCCAAGGGAAAGTGGTATTCCTGAAAATCGAGGTTCAGGGAGCCGAGAAGATCAGGAGCGAATATGCCGAGTCTGTTTCCGTCTTTCTTACCACGCCTACGTTTGCCGACCTTATCAACAGGCTCAAAGCGAGGAAATCCGAATGTGAGGAAGATATAAAGAGGCGGATAAGCATCGCCAGGGACGAGATAATGAGGGCGAACGAATATGATTATATAGTCATAAACGATATTGTGGACAGAGCTGCCGACGATATATGCGCCATCATAAAAGCCGAGCGCCTGAGATATAAAAATATGAAAAAATATGTGAACGAGGTAATTGACAATGCTTAATCCCAATCTTAAAAACATTCTGAAAGACCATCTAAGCCGTTACTCGCTTGTTACGGCAACCGCCAAAAGGGCGAGAGAAATAGCTCTTGAAAACGAGGAAAATAAAATAGTGTCAACCGAAAAGCCCGTTTCCGTAGCTCTTAATGAAATCATCGAGGGGAAATACACCATTGTAGAGCCGGAAGAAATCAGGGATATATAAGGAACGCCTTATGAGCGCCGGTAAATATGTTAAGGTCGCGGTAAAGGGGGCGGCGTATCATTTTGATACGGAGTACTCCTATCTGCTTCCCGAAAAGTATGAAAAATGTGTTTTAATCGGTACAAGGGTCGAGGTGCCTTTCGGCAGGGGCAACAGAAGGACGCCCGCGCTTGTGCTTTATATAGGCGGCATATCGGAGCTTTCGGACGGTATGGAGCTTAAAAGCGTTGCGGCGGTGCTTGATGAAGCGCCGTTGTTTGATGATGAAGCTATTAAACTCATAAAGCGCCTCAAAGACACGACGTTTTGCACCTGCTACGACGCGGTCAGATGCGTGCTTCCGGCGGGCATAGATTTGAAATCGGTCGTTTCGTACACGGCGACAGCAAGCGCCGAGCAAGTGCGTACAGAGGAGCTTTCGGCGGGAGCCGCGGAGGTTTTTCTCTATCTTGCCTCAAAAGGAAGATATGTGAGGCGCGAAAAAATATTAAAGGATTTAGGATTAGAGCCGTTCTCGAACGCGCCCGAGGAGCTTGTGAAGAAAGGCTTCGCGGCGCAAAACCTGCAAAGCGTCAGGAAAACGGGCGATTTCAGCGTCCGGTACGCGCGAATTACCGACGAAGGCAAACAATCAGACGACAGGCGGCAGCTTACCTCAAAGCAGCGTCTGGTATTTGATTTGCTTGCGGAGATTGAAAGCGCTTCGTTAAAGGATATTTGCTCCTTTACCGGAGTCACCTCGGCGGTTGTTACCGCTCTTGCAAAGAAAGGCTTGGCGGAGATTTACGAGCGAGAGGTATACAGGCGTCCGAAAACGGGGAACGTAGCGCAGCAAAGCGAGCAGACAGCCGGACTGAACGGCGAACAGGAAGAGGCTTACCGCGCCTTAAAGACGCTGTACGGCTGCGAAAGGGCGTCGGCCGCCCTGCTTTACGGCGTAACAGGGAGCGGCAAGACGCAAGTCTACCTGAAACTGATAGAAGACGCGGTAAACGATGGCAAAGGCGTTATCGTAATGGTTCCCGAAATATCTCTGACTCCGCAGGCGCTGTCTATATTTTACTCGAAGTTTAAGGATAAAGTGGCGGTTTTCCACAGCGCCCTTTCCGCGGGGGAGAGAATTGACGAGTGGAAAAGGGTTAAAAACGGCGAGGCGGTAATCGCTCTCGGAACGCGTTCGGCAGTTTTCGCTCCGGTTAAAAACCTCGGGTTGATAGTAATAGACGAGGAGCAGGAGCATACATATAAATCAGAAATGCCGCCGAAATACCACGCGCGCGACGTCGCGAAATTCCGCTGCGCATACAACAGCGCATTGCTCCTGCTCTGTTCGGCGACTCCGAGCGTAGAGACCTATAAAAACGCGCTTGACGGCAAATATACGCTTTTAACCTTAAAAGAGCGTTACGGGAACTCCGTTCTGCCCGAGGTTATAACCGTTGACACGTCAAATACAACAGGCTCTTTAAGCAATGCGCTGTACGATAAGCTTGAAGACTGTCTGAACGCTAAAAAGCAGGCGATACTTTTAATAAACAGGCGCGGTTTCAATACGTTTGCGTGCTGCACGGCATGTAAAAGGGTGATGCTCTGCCCGAACTGCAATATCTCGCTGACATATCACCGCGCCGACAGTAAGCTGATGTGCCACAGCTGCGGATATTGCAAAGCGTATACGGACACCTGTGAATACTGTAAAAGCAAGAGTGTAAACTATTACGGAGCCGGAACTCAAAAAATCGAGGAGGAGATTTCGCGTTTTCCCGAACGCGGGAATTCTGCGTATGGACGCCGATACGACTACTTCCCGTTACTCATACGAGGACAAGCTTCTGGGCTTCTCGGCGGGGAAATACGATATACTTGTGGGCACGCAGATGGTCGCCAAGGGTCTTGATTTCCCGAATGTTACGCTTGTAGGGGTCGTTTCTGTGGACAGGGAGCTTTACAACGACGATTTCCGAAGCGCCGAAAAGGCTTTTGACCTTTTGACTCAGGTTATCGGCCGTTCGGGCAGAAGGGACACGAAGGGACAGGCGGTCATACAGTCCGTACTCCCCGATAATGAAATAATAGCGTTTGCAGCCGCACAGGATTTTGAAGCCTTTTATAAAACCGAGATAGCTTTACGCAAAGTGATGCTTTATCCTCCGTTTTGCGATATCTGCACAGTGCTTTTTACCTCGCAAAGCGAAGCGGCGGCACACAGGAGCGCCAAATATTTTTTCGACCTTATCGTAAAGGCGGTTGCGGGCGAATACGGCGGTATAGCCTTGAAGGTTATGGGACCTATTAAACCGAGAGTTGATAAGATAAACGGCAAATACAGATATAAGCTGACTGTTAAATGCAAGAATAATGCCGAATTCAGAAAAATGATGTCGGCTCTCATTGTTGAATATCATATGAAGCCAAGAAAACCGAACGCGTCTGTTTCTGTGGATATAAACGCATTCGAGTAGAAAATATAACTGTAAAGGACAAAAAATTATGGCAATAAGAAACATACGAACGCAAGAGGACCCGATTTTAAGAAAAAAGAGCAGACCCGTAACCGAGTTCAACCAGAGGCTTTTAACGCTTCTTGACGACATGGCGGATACTCTTGAAAACGTCTCGGGTATAGGACTCGCCGCCGTTCAGGTAGGCGTTCTGCGGCGCGTATTCATATGCAATTTCGGAGACGGTATCGTTGAGCTTATCAATCCCGAGATAGTAAGCACACAGGGCGCTCAGGAGGAGGAGGAGGCTTGCCTTTCGCTTCCGGGGCTCGGAGGGGTTACAGTGCGCCCCGCGTCCGTTCAGATTAAGGCTCAGAACCGCGAAGGCAAATGGTGCGTATATAAGGGCGAGGAGCTGAAAGCGCGCTGCTTCTGCCACGAATACGACCATCTTGACGGCATATTATATAAGGACAGACTAAAAGAGGGGGAGGTCCTCCGTTCATTTGGCAAAGAGGACGGGGACGAGTGAGCGTCTTATGAAGATTATTTTTATGGGCACTCCGGAGTTCGCGGTTCCCGCGCTCAAATATCTGGCTGCAAGCGAAGCCGTCCGCGCTGTTTTCACGCAGCCCGACAAACCCCGCGGCAGAAAGGCCCTGCTTTTTTCTTCCGCCGTCAAAGAAGCCGCGCTCGGTTTCGGTATTCCCGTTTATCAGCCCGCGACTCTAAAAGACGGAGAAGCCCTGCAAATCATTAAGACATATGAGCCCGATTTGATTGTCGTCGCAGCATACGGCAAAATTTTACCTTTGTCAATCCTAAACGCTCCAAAATTCGGAGCGATAAATATACACGCTTCGCTTTTGCCGAAGCTGCGCGGCGCGGCTCCAATTCAACGAAGCGTAATCAACGGCGAAAAAACAACGGGCATCACGACAATGCAGATGGACGCAGGGGTGGATACCGGAGACATTCTGCTTCAAAGCGCGCTGGAAATAGGCGAAAATGAAACATACGGAGAGCTTTCCGACAGGCTTTCGGTTTTAGGCGCATCGGTTTTAGGTGAAACGCTTAAACTGCTAAAAGAGGGAAAACTCAAACCGATAAAGCAGGACGGCGGCGCTCATACCTGCGCCCCGCCGCTTTCAAAATCCGACTCTCCTATTGATTGGACAAAAAGCGCAAAAGAAATCCACGACAAGGTCAGGGGACAAAACCCGTGGCCGTCCGCCTGTACGGTTTTGGGAGGAAAAGCTGTAAAAATCCATAAAACCGCGCTTTATGGCACGTCTTCACAGAGAGCCGGAGCCGTGTCTGTAACCGGCGGCTCGCTTGTCGTTTCCTGCGGAGACGGCAACGCGGTTGAGATTATTGAAATACAGCCCGAAGGCAAAAGGGCAATGACCGCCGCGGAATATCTGCGCGGTTATAAAATCAACTGAAAAGGAGATGTGAGTATGCCGTATTTATATTTTTTGCAGGATTATTACTATCTTGTTTTCGTCGTAATTCCGCTGATTGTTTCGCTTATAATTCAAGCCAAGCTGAATAGGACTTATAGAAAACATTCAGCGATAATGAGTTCGCGCGGATTAACGGGATTTACTGCCGCCGAAGCGGTGTTGCGCTATAACAGAATAAGCGATGTTTCGATACAGGGCTCTAACGGCAGGCTTTCCGACCATTTTGACCCGAGAGAAAGCGTCATAAGACTTTCGCCCGAGGTGTACGGCGGTTCTTCGATATCAGCCATAAGCATAGCCTGTCATGAGGCGAGTCACGCCGTCCAATACGCCCAAGGGTATACCCCGATTAAAATAAGAAACGCCGTTCTTCCCATCACTAACATCGGCTCCTCGCTGAGCTTCCCGCTTATTTTGTTAGGTATATTTTTCAGCTTTGAGCCGTTTTTGCTCGCGGGTATATTTTTCTTTTCCTTCGTCGTGCTTTTTCATTTGGTGACGCTGCCTGTCGAATTCGACGCGAGCAAAAGAGCGATCGAGTCAATAAATTCATACGGTCTGCTCACCGAGGACGAGAGCAGAGGCGCTAAAAAGGTATTGAGCGCCGCGGCGCTTACCTATATAGCCGCGTTCGCGACGAGTCTCGCGCAGATGCTGAGACTTATACTGATGTCCAGAGGCAGGAAGAGATGAGCGATTGCGCGCGCGTTTCGGCGGTAAAGGTTTTATTGAGGATTGAGAGAGAGGCGGCATATTCAAACCTCGCGCTGAACTCACGGCTCAAAGATTCAAAAATGACCGATGCCGACCGCGCACTTTTTTCGGCGCTTGTCATGGGTGTTCTCGAAAGAAAAATAACGCTCGACTACAACCTTTCGCTCTATCTTTCAAAGGATATAAAAAAGCTGAAACCCGAGGTTCTCGCAATCCTTCGAGCAGGAGCGTATCAAATCCTGTTTATGGAGAGAGTACCCGACAGCGCCGCGGTAAACGAAAGCGTGAAAGCGGCGCGGGAGTTAGGCTGCGCGTATGCGGCGGGGCTTATAAACGCCGTATTGCGCAAGGTGTCTGAAAACTCTCTTATACTGCCCAAGGACGCGTCAAAGCCGGAAAGCATAAGCGTTATATATTCGGTTCCCGAGGACCTTGCGGGACTTCTCATAAAGAGCATAGGTTTTGAGGGCGCTTGCGGATTTCTTGAAAGCTCGTTCGGGCAGCCGTCAATTACAATCAGGGTAAACACATTAAAAACGGATTTAAAAACGCTGATAAAAACCCTTGATAAGGAGGGCGTAAAGGCGCGGGAAAGCGTCCTTTGCGAAAACGCTCTGACAGTCGAAAGCGCGGGAGGATTAATAAATCTCAAATCTTTCGCCGACGGTCTGTATCACGTTCAGGACATAGCCTCGCAGCTTTGCGTAAAGGCGCTCAATCCAAGGTCGGGCGATACTGTTATGGATATGTGCGCTTCGCCGGGCGGCAAGAGCTTTACCGCCGCGCAGTATATGGACGGCGAGGGCGAGCTGTACTCGTTTGATTTGACGCAAAACAGGCTCGGTCTTATAAAAGACGGCGCCGAAAGGCTCGGTATAACGAACATAAGGCTTAATCTGAACGACGCGTCAAAGTACAGCGCGGATATTCCGTTAGCCTCTAAGGTGCTGTGCGACGTTCCCTGCTCGGGGATAGGCGTTATAAGAAAAAAGCCGGAAATCAGATACAAGCCCGTCAGCGGATTTAAAGAGCTTCCCGCAATTCAGTACGACATTCTCAAAACCTCCTCGCTTTACGTTAAGGAAAAGGGAACGCTCGTATACTCGACGTGTACCGTCAACCCTGCCGAAAACAAGGAGGTCGCGCTGAAATTTCTGCGTGAAAATCCCGAATTTTCCTCCGTGAAAGCGCTGCCTGAAATCGGGCGCGGTTCGGACGACGGCGATTTTTTGACCCTTTTGCCGCATATACACGGCTGTGACGGATTTTTTATTTCAAAGTTTGTAAAGGGATAAATATGGAAAAAACCGATATATTATCATTAAGCGGCGAAGAGCTTGAAAAAGCTCTTTTACAGATGGGGCAACCTCGGTACAGAGCGGTACAGATTTTTGACTGGCTCCATAAAAGGCGCGCCGTAAGCTTTGATGAAATGACGAATATCCCCAAGTCATTATTGTTACAATTGGGTGACAATTTTGTCATATTTGATTGTACTATTGAAAAAAAACAAAAATCAATGTATGATGATACGGTCAAATACCTGTTTTCGCTTTACGACGGTGAATTAATCGAGTGTGTTGTAATGAAGTACAAATACGGGAGCACGGTATGCGTATCGACTCAGGTGGGCTGTAAAATCGGCTGCGCGTTTTGCGCTTCGGGTATAAACGGGTTTAAGCGTAATCTCAGAGTGTCCGAAATGCTTTCGCAGGTATACGCGGCGGGCAGGGACCTCGGCATAAAGCCGTCGCACGTCGTCCTTATGGGCATGGGCGAGCCTCTTGATAATTTTGACAATGTCGTAAAGTTTTTAAGCCTTATATCCTGTCCCTCGGGTCAGAACATCGGCATGAGGAAAATATCCGTATCCACGAGCGGGATAGTCCCTCGCATTTATGAGCTTGCAAAGCTGAATTTAGGCGTGACGCTTTCAGTCTCGCTTCACGCCGCGAACGATGAAATCCGCTCGTCTCTTGTGCCCGTAAACAAAAAATGGGGAGTGGGCGAACTCGTTGAGGCGTGCCGTTTCTACACAAAAGCAACATCGCGCCGCATATCTTTTGAATATACTATGATTGCGGGTCAAAACGACGGCGACGAATGTGCGTTCTCGCTTGCCGCGCTCCTTAAAGGGCTGCTCTGCCACGTCAACCTGATACCGGTAAATGAGGTCACGGGAAAAAACAACAAAAGAAGCGGCGAAAAACAGATAGAGGCTTTTTTATCAATTCTTGCCGCGAACGGGATAAACGCCACCGTAAGGCGTTCGCTCGGTTCGGATATTGACGCTTCGTGCGGTCAGCTGAGGAGAAGCGTTATGAAAAGTCGGGAAACTACTAACTCGGAAGTGATACAGTAGTATGAAGCTTATTGCAAAAACAGACAAGGGTTTGGTTCGCGCGACAAATCAGGACGCGTACATCACCGGGGAGCTGTCCGACGGTGTTGCGGTTGCCGTTGTCTGTGACGGTATGGGAGGGGCAAAGGGCGGAAACATAGCCAGCTCTCTCGCCGTAAAGCTTATTTACGAGCAGGTATCCGCGCAGTTTCGCGATGATATGCAGTCTAAATCGATAAAGAATATGCTCCAGTCCGTCATTAACGCCGCTAACGCGAGTATACACAACATTTCACGCTCCAATGAGGAGCTAAGCGGCATGGGGACTACGGTAGTCGCGGTTATCATTATAAAGGGCACGGCTTATATCGCCCACGCGGGGGACAGCCGCGCGTATCTTATCAGCCGCGCCGGACTTACCCGCCTGACGCACGACCATTCTGTCGTACAGCAGCTTGTGGACAGCGGGAGGATAACTCAGGAGGAAGCGAAAAACCATCCGCGCAGTAATATTATTACACGCGCGCTGGGTGTTGACGAATATATTGACGTTGAATTTTCGGAATATAATTTTTCACAGGGCGACTGTCTGATAATATGCACAGACGGGCTTACCAATTCGATAAGCGACGGCGAAATAGCCGAGGTCGCCCAAAACACCGAATATTATATGCTTGCCGAAAAGCTGGTTGAAAAAGCCAAGCAAAACGGCGGCAGGGATAATATTACGGTTGTAACTATTGCGTAGGAGGAAAATATGGATAACTACGTTGGAAAAAGGCTTGACGGACGTTATGAAATAAGGGAGATTATAGGCGTCGGCGGAATGTCGGTTGTCTATAAGGCTTACGACAATATCGACGACAGAACGGTAGCGGTCAAAATTCTTAAAGAGGAATTTCTCGCCAACGAGGAATTCAGGCGCCGTTTCAAGAACGAGTCGAAGGCAATAGCGGTACTCTCACATTCCAACATCGTCAAGGTTTACGACGTCAGCTTTGGAGACAGGCTTCAATATATTGTTATGGAGTATGTCGAGGGCATTACATTAAAGGAGTATATCGAGCAGCAGGAAATAATCCCCTGGAAGGAAGCGCTGCACTTCGTTATCCAGATTTTAAGGGCGTTGCAGCACGCGCATGACAAGGGCATAGTCCACCGCGACATCAAGCCTCAAAACATTATGCTGCTCCAAAACGGAAACATAAAAGTCACCGATTTCGGTATCGCGCGTTTCAGCAGGGGTGAAACCCGCAGTATGACGGAGAACGCTATTGGATCTGTTCACTACATCAGCCCGGAACAGGCGAGGGGTGAGCTTACGGACGATAAGGCGGACATATATTCCGTCGGCGTCGTTCTGTATGAAATGCTTACGGGAACATTGCCGTTCCAGGGAGACTCCGCTGTTTCAGTCGCTCTTATGCAGGTGAACGACGAGCCGAAAAGACCGCACGAAATCAATCCCGAAACGCCTTTGGGCTTGGAGCAGATAACGCTTAAAGCTATGCAGAAGATAACGCGCGACCGTTACCAGTCGGCGGCGGAAATGCTTTTAGACCTTGAGGAATTTAAGAGAAACCCTTTAATAAAATTCGATTACACATATTTTGTGGACGACGACCCCACAAAGTATGTGGACACTTCCAGAACAAGGCAGCGCCCTGTTCTGCCGGTACAGGACGGCGACGGGGAAGACTCCGCGCAGGAGCAAAGCGGCAAAAACAGAGTGATACCCATCCTCGCGGGCGTTGTGTTCAGTCTTATTATCGCGGGAGCGATATTCATAGTGATACAGCTTGCGAACAGCGGAGCGATTTTTTCAGGTAAAAAGATAGAGGTTATGAATTTTGTGGGCAAAAACTATCTTCAGGAAATAAAGGACAACTCAAATTATTATGCGCTTTACAACTTTGAAGTAGTATACCAGTCAAATTCCGCTTTTGAACCCGGCACAGTTTTTGAGCAGGACCCCGTATCGGGACAGAAAATTACAAAGGGCGCCACTGTAAAGCTTTCGGTAGTTAACGAGAGTACTACGCGCCAGGTTCCGAACGTTATCGGGAAGACCTTCGCCGAAGCCGAGTTCGCTCTAACCGAACAGGGCTTTATTGTGTCAAAAATAGCGTTCGAGGAACCGACGGCAACCATAGGGACAGTGGTAAAGACTACTCCGGAATTCGGCGAGCGCGCGCTCGTCGGCTCCAATATTTCAGTCTATGTGTCCGCGCAGTTTCAGACGAATAAGATAATAGTACCCAAGCTGACAGACAGCTCGCTGGAAGCCGCGAAAGACATTATAAGCTATTTGGGGCTTTCGCTCGGCGAGGTAAGGGAAATAAGCAGCACTCTCGCGCAGGGTACCGTTATTTCTCAAGACCCCGCGGAAAACACCGAGGTCGGGAAAAACACAAAGGTCAATCTTGTAGTAAGCAAAGGCGCTCCCACCTCAGGCTCCGCAGACATTGAGGTCATTCTGCCGAAAATAGGCAGGGCAAATCTTGAAATATGCGTCAATGATGTGTTTGTCGGAAATCCGCTCGTCGTTTACGCTACCGGACAAAGACGGACGGTTACTGTATCAGGCTCCGACTCGTCTAATCTTGTGGCTATTTTTGTGAACGACCAGAAGATTTATGAGGCGTATGTGGATTTCACGCAGTCTCCTCCGGTGATTTCAAATGAAATGACTTATAACTATGTCACCTATATTGACGTAACGGGTATGGAAGGGATGGCGGCTAAGAAAAAGCTTGAGGACGCCGGTTTTGTAAACGTGTCCTTCAACTTTAACAAGAACGCCGACGGCACCAAGGGAGCGGTATATAAGCAGACTCCTCCGTATAACGACTCGGACGGTATTCATTCCAATACGGAAATTATACTTTTTATAGTCGGAACAGAAGAGGACCTGGCAAGAGATAACCCGTTTGGGCTGTAACCGCCATGAGAGACCGAATGGTTGCCGAAGGAATTATATTAAAAGGTGTAGGCGGCTTCTATTATGTTGAAGCCGCCGGAAAGATTTATTGCTGCAAGGCGCGCGGACTTTTCCGCAAACAGAAAATAACGCCTCTCGCGGGCGACAGGGTAATGATTTCAATAAGCGAAGCACAGGAAAACACTATAGACGAAATACTCGGACGCTCCAATTTTCTGTCCAGACCGCCCGTAGCCAATGTAGGAAGGCTAATTATTGTTTCGTCTGTCAAAGCGCCCGCACCCGTGCCGCTTCTTATAGACAGGCTGACGGCGATAGCCGTAGACAAGGGGATTAAGCCTGTGGCGGTCTTTTCAAAAAGCGATTTATCAGACGCCTATGAGTATGTGCAAATATATAAAAAAGCAGGTATACCCGTTTTTTCGGTATCCGCTGTGACGCGCGAGGGTTGTGAAGAGCTGAAATCTCTGATTTCAGATAAAATCAACGTGTTCACAGGGAATTCGGGAGTCGGCAAGTCGTCTATATTAAACATTCTC
Organism: uncultured Eubacteriales bacterium; assembly: GCA_964597515.1. Lineage (GTDB taxonomy): Bacteria > Bacillota > Clostridia > Oscillospirales > Acutalibacteraceae > DTU089. The sequence goes on from CAZQXZ010000033.1 coordinate 15,068, forward strand.
GGTATTGGGCTCAACCTTAAAACGGGGGACATCAGCCAAAAGCTCGGCAGGGGACGCCACACCACGAGAGAGGTGGAGCTTTTTAAGTTTAATGACGGCTATATAGCGGATACGCCCGGCTTTTCGGCGCTTGAAACGGGAGGATGCGAAACAATACCAAAGGAAAATCTGCCGTTCTGTTTTCCCGAGTTTCTGCCTTTTCTCGGTAAATGCAGGTTCTCGACCTGTACGCATACATGCGACTTAGGCTGTAAGATTTTAGAGGCTCTCAAAAAAGGTGAGATCAACGAAAGCCGGCACGAAAGCTATAAAGCGATGTACAATGAAGTAAAGGAGCTTGGCGACTGGAATTTGTAACCTTAATTTTGCGTACCGCGTATACTGTATTGCAAACATTTGGCGAAAGGCGGGTTATTATGAAAATTGTGGTATGGAGGAGTCCTAAAGCTTTGCGGGGTATTCTAAAACTGATTTTCAAAATTAAGAATTAAAGCGGCGCGCGCTGCGAAATCAAGCGTGCGCTGCCCTGAAAAACGAACATATTTCCATTCTTGCGCGGGCTGTTGTAAAACAGCCCCCTTTTTTATCATAAATAGGACAGGGGTTGAATAC
>CAZQXZ010000033.1:15732-17451 GCA_964597515.1 uncultured Eubacteriales bacterium
GGAGCAAAAATATGGATATTAGTCTTCAAAAAGAAAATTTCGGTTTCAGCTCGGTTATATTTGACAAGGTAATCGAGCAGAGCGTCACGTCGGAGCTTAATCTTCCCGATTATATGCCGGATATTTTAAGAGTCGTCAGAGCTACCTTGACTCCGAAAATAAATTCGGTAAATATGGTCGGCGACAGGGTTACGGTTGACGGCGTATGCGAGGCTCAAATAATCTATTGCTGTGAGGGAGGAGAGCTTCATACCTATTCGGCTGTTTCGGATTTCTCTCGGTATACCGAATGCCGTGAAGCTCTTTCGACGGACACGGTGACGGCGAAGGCAGTATGCGACTACGCCAATTGCCGCGCGCTTTCCCCAAAGAGAGCGGAGATTAAAGGGAACATATCTATTCCGATAAAGCTGATAAGAAGGGACAGCCGCGAAGTGCTGACAGGAGCCGAAGGCGGCGGTATTCAGCTTAAAACAGAGAGCTTGTCGGCCGTCTCGATAACGGCGGTGGGAGAAAAAACCTTTTCCATGAGCGACGTATTTGAACTGCCCGACAGCAAGGAGAGCATAAAGAGTATTGTATATTCGGACGCTTTCGCGGTACTCGGCGAGGTAAAGCAAATCAGTAACAAGCTGATGCTCAGAGGCGAGCTTTCGGTGGACGTCGCCTACATTCCCGAAAGCAAGGTTTCATCAATCGAACACATTTCGCACAGTCTTCCGATAAGCCAGATTGTGGAGCTTGAAGGGATTTCGGAAAACTCCCTGTGCGATATACATCTGAATGTACCGCTCATTGAGGCGACAGCCAAGCCGAAGGCCGACAACACTCTGAGAGTGGTCGACATATCGGCGTCGATAGCGGCTTCTATAACAGCCGCCGAGAGAAAAGAAGCAAAGGTTATACTTGACGCGTATTCAACGGTAAACTCGGTTGATATAAGAACCGATACGCGCGCGCTGATGGATTTCTGTGAAACGGTAAACGAGGTTTTCCTGATAAGGGAAAGCATTGACGTTTCCCAGAACGGCATTGCCGCGGTGACAGACATAAGGATTGAGGAGCCGAGCTATTCGGCGGCGGTTTCTGAAAATGAAATAACCGTCGGCACAACGGTTAAGGCGTGTATTATATATACGGATTCCGCGGCTTCGCCAAGCTATATGGAGAAGCTGATAGACTTTACAAGCACACTGCCCAACAATGCCGGAAAATCCGCGCGCTTTGAGCCGAGGTTAACGGTGACGGGAAGCAGCTTTGTGCTTTCCTCGCCCGACAGGGTTGACGTGAAGATTGAAGCCGCCGTCAGCGGAAATGTATATTGCGAAAAAATGATTACTTCGGTAAGCGATATCATTAACCTCGGCGAAAGGGAAAAAAGTCAGAGCGGCAGGGGAGTTACGGTTTATTTTGCCGAGTCTGATGAAAGCCTTTGGGGTATAGCAAGGCGATACAGCACTACCGCAGAGGCTATTGCCGATGAAAACGGTATCGAGAACGACGTTTTAACCGAAAAACAAATGCTGATAATTCCGAGTATATAAGGGAGGAAACAAAATGATTAACGACAGCATTTACAGCGAGATTGCGAAACGCTCTCAGGGGGATATTTATATCGGAGTCGTCGGTCCTGTGCGGACCGGAAAATCGACCTTTATTAAAACCTTTTGCGACGCTCTCGTTCTTCCCAACATAGAGGATGAGAACATAAGAGAGCGC
>CAZQXZ010000034.1:0-11326 GCA_964597515.1 uncultured Eubacteriales bacterium
GATGAAATTCTTGAGGGAATAGAGGTAAACCGCGGCAATATATTTATAAGGCCGGACAGGACAGAGGCGATAGCCCTCGCGCTTAATACCGCCAAGAAAGGCGATACCGTTCTTCTTGCCGGAAAAGGTCACGAAACATATCAGATTATAGGCACGGAAAAGAAGCATTATGACGAGCGTGAAATAATTGCGGAGCTGCTTCACGGGGAGGGTCTATGAACATTTCCTTTGAAGAGATTGAAAGCGCTTTAAAGGTTATAATACCGCAGAAAGGCTTCGTTTCGGGCGTATCCACCGATACGAGAACTTTGAAAGCGGGGGAGCTGTTCATAGCGCTTTCGGGGGAGAATTTCAACGGTAACGACTATGTGCGTGAAGCTCTCGAAAAGGGGGCAAAGGCCGCCGTGTGCTCCGGTTTACCGGTTTTTGATAAACGGGTGATACCGGTAAAGGACACGCTCGCCGCTCTTTTAAGCATAGCCTCTCATTACAGGGACAGGTTCAAAATACCGCTTGCGGCGCTCACGGGGAGCGTCGGCAAAACTACGACGCGCGGTATGGTATATAAAGCCATATCGTCGAAATATAAGACTCTCGCCACAGAGAGTAACTTAAATAATGAAATAGGCGTATCAAAAACGCTTTTAGAGCTTGACCCGTCGTATGAGGCCGCCGTGATAGAAATGGGAATAAACCATTTCGGCGAGCTTAAAAGGATGTCTCTTTGCGCGAAGCCGGACGTCGGAATTATTACAAATATCGGAACCGCGCACATTGAAAATCTCGGCTCGCGCGAGGGAATACTCAAAGCGAAGCTTGAAATTACGGCGGGAATGAAAAAAGGCGCGTATCTGATAATAAACGGCGACGACGATTTGTTGAAAAATTATAAAAACAGCGATTACAATATAGTTAAATTCGGTATCGGCAATAAGGATTGCGACGTTTTCGCGGACGATATAAAGCAGGCTCGGGACGGCTCGTATTATACGGTGCGTTACGACTCGCAAAGCGCCAAGGGCTTCGTGCCGTCCGCGGGAAAGCACAACGTATCGAACGCCGTCTGCGCGGCGGCGGCGGCGATTGTGCTGGGGGCAAAGCTTGAAAGCGCGGTACGGGCGGTCGAAAGCTTCAGGGTTGAGGGCATGCGCCAGAAGATAGTAAGAAAAGAGGGCTATATCTTTTTGGAGGATTGCTACAACGCGAACCCCGACAGTATGGCCGCCGCGCTTGAAACGCTTTACGGTATTGACTGCGAAAGAAAAATCGCCGTACTCGGCGATATGCTTGAGCTGGGGGATTACAGCGGGAACGCCCATAAAGAGTTAGGCGTTTTAGCGGCGGCAAAGGCGGACGTTCTCTATACATACGGAGAACTGGCGCAGCTCGCGGCGGTTGAGGCGAAAAAACACGGCTGCAAAGAGACCCGAAGCTTTTTGTCTAAACGGGAGCTGTCGGAGCATCTCGCGAAAACGGTTCAAAAGGGCGACGCCGTGCTATTCAAGGCAAGCCGCTCCATGAGGCTTGAAGACATTATCAACTCTCTGTATAACACGCTTTTCAAAGAAAAGGAAGGATGAGAGCATATGAGGTTTTATGTTTGTTTAGCGGCGGCGGCTCTGCTGAGCTTCCTTTTAGCCTTCGGTTTAGGCTACGTAGTCATTCCGTGGCTGCATAAGCTGAAATACGGGCAGACTATACTCGATATAGGCCCGAAATGGCACAAGAAAAAGGAAGGCACGCCCACGATGGGCGGAATACTGTTCATTATAAGCACCGCCGTTTCCTTCGCGGCCGCGCTTTTCGCCTTTAAGACGCTTGCCGGCGGTATAGCGGACGGGTTAAAGGCGCCTGAAATCAATGTAAAAATCTGGGGCGGTTTATTGATGGCGCTGGGTTTTACGGTCATAGGCTTCGCGGACGATTATGTAAAGGTTGTAAAAAAACGCAACCTCGGATTGACAATCAGGCAAAAGACCTTCCTTCAAATACTGGTGACTCTCGGATACCTCGGCTCGCTTTACGCGGCGGGCGCAAGCTATATGTTTATTCCGTTTTACGGTAACGTCGAGATGGGAATTCTGTTCTGGTTTTTCGGCGTATTCGTCATATACTGCACGACAAACGCCGTAAACTTTACGGACGGCGTCGACGGTCTGTGCGGCTCGGTTACGCTGACTGCCGCCGTCGCCTTTTTAGTCGCGGCGGCGCTTCGCGAATACTTTGAGGTAAGCGTTCTCGCCGCAGCCCTCGCGGGGGGATGCGCCGGTTATCTGATATGGAACAAATATCCCGCAAAGGTTATGATGGGCGACACAGGCTCAATGTTTTTGGGCGGTATGATAGCGGCTCTCGCTTATGCCGTGGACTGTCCTTTGCTTATACTGCCCTTCGGTATTATCTATGTTATAGAGTTCGGTTCTGATATTATTCAGATTGTGTATTATAAGGCGACTCACGGCAAGCGCGTGTTTAAGATGGCGCCGATACACCACCATTTTGAAATGTCCGGCTGGAAGGAAACCAAAATTGTAAAGGTTTTCACGGCGATAAATATAATCGGCTGTATTATAGGCATATTATTAGTATATTATGGAAAACCCGGTTAATAGTATTAGAAATGACTGACGGAGGACTGACCGTGGAAACGAAGCGGCGCGTCGGAATTGGACGCTTTTTTACAAACAGGGAAATGGACATTCCGTTTCTCATTCTTGTGCTTACAATATTGACGGCGGGACTTATAATGCTCTTTTCCGCAAGCTACACTTACGCGTATTACAACGAGGGGAGCAGCTCGTACTATTTTGTCAGGCAGCTCGTCTTTGCCGCCATAGGGATAGCGGCAATGCTCTTTATATCTAAAATTGATTACAAATTCTTTAAGTCGGCCGCGGTCATAGGATACGGAATATCCTTGATTTTGCTTGTGCTTGTGCTTTTTTTGCCCGAGGTTTTACCAGGCTTTAAACGGTGGATATTAATTCCCGGGATACGGATAACGTTTCAGCCGTCCGAAGTGGCGAAAATGATGCTTATTATGTTTTGCGCGAGGGGAATGGACAAAGACCACGGCAAAATAACCGGAAAGGGTTTAAGCGACTCGCCGTTGGCTAAAAGCGTCGAAAATCTTACAAACGGCAGGCTGAAAATCGGCGCTTCTCTTGCGTCTACGGTTTTTTACGGCGGCGTTATACTGATGACCGCCGGACTCGTAGTGCTTGAGGACCATATTTCCGGGATGGTTCTTATGGTGGCTATCGGCATCGTGATGCTCTGGCTCGGAGAGTTTAAGAAAACCTGGTTTATAATAGGCGGCGCGGCGGCAGCTCTTTTAATAGCCCTCTTCATATTGAAGCCCGACCTCTTAAAAGAGTATGCTGGTGAAAGAATTGTGGCGTGGCTTGAAAAGGATTACCAGCCTTTGGGCGCGCGGTGGCAGATAAACCAGTCGCTCTTTGCTATCGGTTCGGGAGGGCTTTTAGGCTCGGGACTCGGCAATTCCATGCAGAAGCATCTATACGTTTCCGAGCCGCAGAACGATTTTATTTTCGCGATTGTCAGCGAGGAGTTGGGCTTTATCGGCTCCGCAATAATTCTGATACTCTTTGCGATCTTGGTGTGGCGCGGCATAACGATAGGGATTTACGCTAAGGATAAATTCGGCGCTCTGCTCGCTATGGGTATGGTTTTTCAGGTGGGGCTTCAGGTGATACTTAACGTTGCTGTCGTTACGGACACTATTCCGAATACCGGAATAGGTCTTCCGTTTTTCAGCGCGGGAGGCACCTCGCTCGTCATACTTTTAGCGGAAATGGGCGTAGTATTGTCGGTTTCAAGGTTTTCGCGATTGGGAAAGGTGCAGGCTAAGAAAAAAACCGACACAGGCGGAGAAAGAGACAGGAGGGAACGCGCGGTATGAGAGTGATTATTGCCGCCGGCGGCACAGGAGGACACATCAACCCCGCGCTTGCGGTAGCCGGCGAGATCAGGGCGCGCGACCCGGACGGAGCAATTCTTTTTGTGGGAACAAAGGAAAAAATGGAGTCAAGGCTAATTCCGGCGGCGGGCTATAATTTCAAAACGATTGATATAAGCGGGTTTAAACGCGGATTTTCTCCAAAGGATATTAAAGAAAACTTACTGACGGTAATGAGAATATTCGCGTCGTCGTTTCAGACGAAAAATATCATAACGCAGTTCAGACCCGACATCGTAGTGGGCTTTGGGGGATACATAAGCGGACCCGTCATCAGAAAGGCGGCAAAGATGGGTATAAAAACCGCGATACACGAACAGAACGCGTATCCGGGGTTAGCAAATAAAGCTCTCGCGCGTATGGCGGATAAGGTTATGCTCACCGTCGGCGACGCCGCACAAAGGATGAACTGTAAAAACGAACCTGTCATAACCGGACTTCCCGTGCGCCCCGAAATACTTGAGGCCGACAGGGACTTTGCGAGAGCGGAGCTTTCAGTCGGCGGCGACAAGCGGATTATACTTTCAATGGGCGGCTCATTGGGCGCAGAGGCTATCAATAAAGCGATGGTAGAGCTTATCGCGCAAAAGCATAAAGACCAAAGTCTTGTATTTATACACTCTATGGGACAGTACGGGCTGTGGGTTCCCGATAAATTAAAAGAAAAAGGCGTGGATATAGAAAAGAGCGGAAATATTAACGTAAGAGAATATATTGACGATATGGCAAGAATTCTTGCCGCCGCGGATTTGGTTATTTGCCGCGCGGGCGCGTCGACGCTTACGGAAATCCAGGCGCTCGGCAAAGCGGCGATACTTATACCGTCGCCTAACGTTACCGAAAATCATCAGTATTATAACGCCTTGGCGCTCGCTGAAAAAGACGCCGCGGTGCTGATTGAAGAAAAAGATTTAACGGGCGAAAGGCTTATAGCCGAGGTGGACGGATTGCTCGAAAATCCGGATAGGCTTAAAATTTTAGAAGGAAACGCGAAAAAATCAGCTATTACCAATTCGCAGGAAATAATTTATAACGTAATTTCCGGTTTGGTAAATCGGCAGAAGTAACAGCGCCGGCACTTCCCGCATAGTATGAGAGCAGTAAAAGTGCTTTTTCATACTCGAAGGGTGTGATTTTTTGTGGCGTTTCTGACCATCAACGGCGGAAGAGTTCTGAGCGGCGAAGTTGAATGTCAGGGGAGCAAAAACAGCGCGCTGCCGATTTTAGCCGCCTGCTTCCTCGCGAAAGGTAAAAGTGAAATACATAACTGTCCGAGGCTTTCCGATATAGAAGGAACAATAAATATTCTTAAAAATTTAGGCTGCGGCGTCGTTTTTGAGCAAAACACGGTTTTTGTTGACAGCACGGATGCGTCCGGGTATGAAATTCCCGAAAAGCTTATGCATGAAATGCGCTCCTCCATTATTTTTTTGGGAGCCATTTTAGGCAGAAGCGGGCGCGCGGTCATTTCAACGCCGGGCGGCTGCGATATCGGTCTTAGGCCTATCGATCTCCATATTTCCGCTATGAAAAAATTCGGCGCAAATGTGAGCGAGGAACACGGTTTGCTTGACTGCGAGTGTAAAGGAGGGCTGAAAGGCACGGCGATAACGCTCGGGTTTCCAAGCGTTGGCGCGACGGAGAATATAATCCTCGCCGCCGCTACTGCACAAGGCACCACGACGATTTTAAACGCGGCGAGAGAGCCTGAGGTAACAGACCTTGCGGATTTTTTGAATGCCTGCGGAGCCAAAGTTCATTGCGGCTCAGGCATAATAACCGTCGAGGGTGTAAAAAATCTGCACGGCGCGTCCCATAACGTGATACCCGACAGGATTGTATCGGCGACATACCTGTGCGCGGCGGCGATAACGCGCGGCGAGGTCACTGTAAAAAACGTGATACCGGCGCATTTAGGCGGAGTTCTGCCGATACTTGACGAAATGGGATGCGATATTAAAACAGGCTGCCGTCAAATTAAGCTGACAGCCCCCGCAAGACTAAAAAAGGCCGATAAAATAAGCACACAGCCGTATCCGGGCTTCCCAACGGATTTGCAGGCGCTTTTTACAACGCTTGCGAGCGTGGCGCAGGGAACAAGCGTCATCGTTGAAAATATATTTGAATGCCGTTTTAAGCATGTCCCCGAGCTTCTCAAAATGGGCGCGCATATAAAAACAGAGGGACGGGTAGCGATTGTAGAAGGTATACCCCGCCTTTCGGCGGCTAACGTCGTATCCACCGATTTAAGAGGTTCGTGCGCACTTGTGCTCGCGGGACTTTGCGCGGGCGGTACGACGGTCGTAAGTAAAATACATCATTTGGAGAGAGGTTACGCAGCCCTTGAAAAAGTTCTTGCGGATTTAGGAGCGTCGATAACACGCACGGAGGAAGCCAATGAAAAGGAAGACAAACAGTGAGCGTCTTCAAAGACCGGCTCAGATGTCAAAAGATGAGATTAGGCGTATCAACAGCCAGAGGAGAAGGCGCAGGCAAAAGAAAATCAAATTCGCGCTCTACGCTGTTTTGCTTGTATGCTTTATCGGACTGGCGGTCGGGCTGTCGCTTACCGTATTCTTCAATATTGATAAGATTGAAACATCGGGCTCGTCACTTTACAGCGGCACGGATATAATAGCGGAATAAAACTCGGCGACAACCTATTTCTTACGGATACGGGCGCGGCGGCCGAAAAAATCACGGGCAATCTCCCTTACGCGGGGGAGGCGAGGATAAAAAGGAAATTTCCGGTCACGCTTATTATCGAGGTTGCGGACACAAGAGAGTACGCCGCTTTCGACAGCGAACAGGGATATGTGCTGATTGACGAAAAAGGGAAGGTTTTAAGCGATTGCGCAACCGTATTAAGGGAGGGCGTCGCGTATATCTCCGGTATTTATCCCGTCAAGGCGCGACTTTGCGAGACGGTTGTTTTTGAGGACAGTCAGACGCTGGAAAACATAACGCGGATACTCGGCGCCGTAAAGAACGCCGGTCTTGATAAGATATCGGGCATCAACCTTAGCGACGCCGCGTCCATAACCCTTATGCACGACGGCAGGATTTTGCTGAAAGCGGGCGGGACTGCTAACTTTGAGAAAAAAATGCTCAGGGCGTACGAGGCGCTGAAAACGGAAGAAGAGAGAAATCCGCGGGCAGAAGGTACGCTTGACCTCACGATTGACCCCTACGCGTATTTCAGGGCGGGCACGGCGTCTGAAAGCGAGACGCCGTATTAAATATAAAATACAAGGTTTTTCAAAAAATAACAAAGAAATTTCCAAAATTGTTGAAATTACAAAAAATATATGATAGTATTGGGTAGATATACAATGAGAGAGTGTATTTTTCTGTATCATAGGAGGATTTATAATGGCGTTTGAGATTTCCAACGAATTTGAGGATGCGACTCAAATCAAGGTTATAGGGGTCGGCGGCGGCGGCGGGAACGCTATAAACCGTATGGTTAGAAGCGGCGTCCAAGGCGTCGAATTTATCGCAATCAACACGGACAAGCAGGTGCTTGTTTACTCGCAGGCAACGCATAAAATTCAAATCGGCGAAAAGGTTACCGGGGGCAGAGGCGCGGGCGCCAGGCCTGATATCGGAGCCAAGGCGGCGGAAGAGAGCCGCGACGCTATTATTGACGCTCTCAACGGAGCCAATATGGTATTCGTAACCGCGGGTATGGGCGGCGGCACGGGTACGGGAGCCGCTCCGGCAATCGCTCAGATAGCCAAGGAGAGAGGCATACTTACAATAGGTATCGTCACAAAACCCTTCGCTTTTGAGGGCAGGCTTCGCATGCAGTTTGCCGAATCGGGCATAGCCGAACTCGCACAGCATGTTGACAGCCTTGTGGTTATCCCTAACGAGCGGCTAAAACTCGTTTCAGACCAGAAAATCACCTTTTCAAACGCGTTCGATATTGCCGACGATGTTCTTCGTCAGGGCGTCAAGAGTATTTCGGAGCTTATTAAGATACCGGGGCTTATTAACCTTGACTTTGCCGACGTTACGGCGGTTATGAAGGATGCCGGTCACGCGCATATGGGCGTCGGCCGCGGCTCGGGCAAGGAAAAAGCCGAGGTCGCCGCGAATTCCGCCATTTCAAGCCCGCTGCTTGAAACGACTATTCAGGGCGCGAAGGGCGTTATTATCAGTATTACCTCCTCGCCTGATATCACTCTTGACGACGTTGATATCGCTTCTAAAATCATCTCCGACGCCGCCGACAAGGACGCGAATATCATATTCGGCGTAGCGTTTGACGAGAAGCTTGACGACGAAATGGTCGTCACAGTAATAGCTACCGGCTTCGGCACGGACATTAACGGGCTTGCGAAAAAGCCGGTTATAGAGGATGAGATAAGCAGCACGGGCGACGTTTCCTCGGGCGGCTTAGACGATGAAGACGATATTGTGGACATTCTCGATCTGTTTAAGGGAAGAAAGAATTAAAGAAAAACAATTGTTTTTAGATAAACCATCTGCTTTTCGCGGGTGGTTTTTTTAACAGTGTAAAAAACAATATAAATATCCGGAAATCGCTTGTTTTCTCATAAAAATAGTATTACAATTATTATTAGGAAATATAATAAATATAAGGGAGAGGTTAATTTTGTTGAAGAAAATGGCGTCGGTATTTCTCGCGGCTTTTCTAATTGCCGCCTCGCTGCCGCTTTCAGTGTCGGCGGAAATGATGGGCACAAGCGGTCAGGTTATAAGCGTTTCTGCACAAGCGCGAGGCACGTTGATCGAAAACGATGACGGTTTTATTGATTATGACTACAACCCCGTTACAGAGGAATATGATTTAGAGTATTTCTGTTATTATCTGTATAACCTTGATATTCTATTCACGGTAGAATTTGAAAACGGGGATGAGTTTACCGGCTGCTGGGATGAGATCGAAGAACTGACCGGCGAATGGCTCTGGATCGAAACCGATCAGTCCTATGAAAATCAATGGGGCGTCGGAACGCATACCGCAACTGTCTGGCTTGGGGAGCTTTCGGCGGAATTTGAGATTGAGGTTATTGAAAGTCCGGTTGAGAGTCTTTTTGTTACCGTCAACGGTCCTCTTTTTGAAAATTCCGACGGATACCTTGACAGCGACTGCGACCCCGACACAAACGAATGGTTTGACTATTTTTATTATGACCTGGATTACCTTGACTTTGAATTTACCGTAAACTTTAAGGACGGGACGAGCATTACCGGAACGGATTATACGCTTTATGAAGAGACCGGCAGATGGGTCTATTTTGAAACCGACCAGTCGTATGAAAACGCATGGGGTGTCGGAATACATCCCGCAACTGCACGGTTTATGGGTGCTGCGGCGGACTTTGAGGTTGAAGTCGCTCAGAATCCGGTAGACAGTATTTCGGCTGTCGCCAATACTCCGTTTATTGAGAATATTGACGGCTACATTCAAAGCGATTACAACCCCGACACAGACGAATGGGATTTAGAGTATTTTTATTATGAACTGGATTATCACGATATCTCGATCACTGTGAACTATAAAGACGGAGCAAGCATTACAGGAACGGATTATGAGATTTATGATGAAACCGGCAGATGGGTCTATTTTGAAACCGATCAGTCGTATGAAAACGCATGGGGAGTCGGAACGCATACCGCAACCGCGCGGTTTATGGGCGTTGCGGAGGACTTTGAGGTTGAAGTCGCTCAGAACCCGGTAGACAGTATTTCGGCTGTCGCCAATATTCCCCTGATTGAAAATATTGACGGATACTTTGTGCGCGACTACAACCCTGATACCGACGAGTATGATTTAGAGTTTTTTTATTATGAACTGGATTTCTTCGATATCTCGATAACTGTGAACTATAAGGACGGAACAAGCATTACCGGAACGGATGAAGAAATTTTTTACGAAACCGGAAGATGGGTCTTTTTTGAAACCGATCAGTCGTATGAAAACCAATGGGACATCGGGATGCATACCGCAACCGCGGAGTTTTTAGGCGTTACGGCGGACTTCGAAATTGAAGTCGCCCAGAACCCGTACAGCGAAATTTCAATAAGCGGCGATAACGAGCTTATCATTACTCTTACAAAAGCGGACGCAGGCACAATAGAGCATAAAGCCGTGTCTTTCGAACCCTATGAAGGCGACGACGGGGTGTTGAGAGGATGCTTACTGACCGATAAAGGGAAGTTAAACAATGTCACCTTCACCTTTGATGCGGGCGAAAATAATTATGATTATCAAAATGTTACACTAAAATATGGCGCGCTTGAAAGCAATATGATGCCCTCCTGCAAATGGCTGAGAATGAATATGCTGTCCGGGGAGACGGGCTTCTACTATGCGGGGTATACAGAAGGGCTCGCGGAAGCGTTAAACCGTAATTTCAACGGGTTTGACGGGAATATCACCGAGGAGAATATAGATGATATTATCTGTCTTGCTTTTCACGCGACTTATGACATTTGGTATGCGGATGAGGATTACGAGGATGATAACGGATATTACTACTGCCTTTTCGAAGCGGACGCGGTTAGAGAAACTGTTTCAAAATTATTTGACACAACCGGCGTAGATTTCACAAAATCACAAGAGTACGACGCCGAAACGGGAAACATCAGGGTTTATTATATTCAAGCCGGCGGTGAATACCGGCTTGTCGAATGTACCTATGACGGCGAATGCTGGATTGCGATATGCAAGTATTACTCGTTTGATATCGGCGCCAATAAGACGCTCATAATCGTTTGGGACGAAAATATGAAGATCGTTGAAATAAACGTTAAAAATCCGCCATGTGCTGAAATCGACTCCGATATCTACAGTACGGATGAAGACGGGCTGCTCTTTGGCGTCACGGAAGAGACGACGCTCGAAAATTTCCTGAGTAACATCAGGAACACGGGGCTTGTCACGGTGACCTCATTAAACGGAGTCTTACTCGAAAGGAATGATTTTGTAGGCACGGGAAGCGTGGTAAGGCTTTTCGCCGAGGACGGATCGCTGCTTGCGGAATACACGGTTGTCGTGAAAGGCGATGTGAACGGCGACGGGAAAGTGGGTGTTCCCGATGCGCGCAAGGTGCTTCGCGTTGCCGTGAACCTCGAGGGCTTCGGCGGCAATAAAGCGCTGGGGCGCGCCGCGAGGGTCACAGAAGAAGGCGGCAAAATCGGCGTACCGGACGCACGAAAGATACTGCGTGTCGCCGTAGGGCTTGAGGGTTTTTAGAATTAAACAAAAAAGGACCGGCGCGATTTTTATCGCGCCGGTTCCGCTGTAAATACGGCTTTCAAAACCGTATTGGGTTCGATTAATCAGTTCCTTTCTTGAAACGAAAAACATTCCAC
>CAZQXZ010000034.1:11392-17408 GCA_964597515.1 uncultured Eubacteriales bacterium
GGATTTAGATTTACGGTAAAAGAGTTATTCTCTATTGCCGGAGCTTTTCGGGATTTTGGTGTGACAGGGGAGGAATTCGCCGTATTCACGGCGTTTAAGCCATATCCCGACATTTCGATGTGCTCGACCGGAACATAGTTTGGAAAGTTTATAAGCTTTACAGTAAAGGGGATGTCGTCCAAAAGGTCACGGTTCAGGGCAAAGACCGTAAGCTCTCCGTTTTCGGCGTTATGCACCGCCAAAGAGTCGATATCGGGGACGCCGCAATACTCTCGCGTGTCGTGAACCGAGGACTGTGCGACGGGGATTAAAACCGCTCCTCTGCCGTAGCGAGAGGCGTGCAGATAAGGATAAAAAATCGTTTGCGCCCAGGCGCCGCCGCCCGTTTCTGTCATAATCGGCGCGATTACGTTGACGAGCTGCGCCATACAGGCTATTTTGACCCTATCGCAGCGGCGAAGCAGAGAAAGAAGCATCGAGCCTACAACCAGCGCGTCGGCGAAATCGTAAATATCCTCTAAAATCGGCGGCGCCTTAGACCATTTTTCAAATTTCGCGCCGTGCGAATGGTACCATACGTTCCACTCGTCAACCGAAAGGTCTATTCTGTGTTTGCTGTGCTTCTTGCCGCGAACGCTGTCGCAGTAAGCGATGACCGACTCTATATATCTGTCAAGCTCAACGCCCTTGGCGAGGAAGTTGCGGATATCGCCGTCGCCGTTTCCGAAATATTGGTGAAGCGAAATATAGTCTACCTTGTCATAAGTCAGGTCAAGGACGGTGTTTTCCCATTCGCCGAACATACGCGCCCCGCCGCTGCTGCTGCCGCACAGGACGAGCTTGACGGAATTGTCCGTCATCCTCATAAGCTTCGCGGCTTCGTTGGCGACGCGCCCGTATTCGACGGGAGTTTTATGCCCCATCTGCCAGTCGCCGTCCATCTCGTTTCCGAGGCACCAGTATTTTATGCCGTGAGGCTTTTTATAGCCGTGGGATATTCTAAGGTCGCTCCAGTATGTGCCGCCCGGATGGTTGCAGTATTCGACGAGATTTCTCGCCTCGTCGGGTCCTCTTGTGCCGAGATTGACGGCCATCAAAGGCTCTGTTTCGGCTTCGCGGCACCAGTCTATGAATTCGTTCGTGCCGAATTCGTTTGTTTCGGTGGAGTCCCACGCGAGTTCAAGGCGCTTCGGCCTGTTTTTCAGGGGACCTACGCCGTCCTCCCAATTGTATCCGGAAACGAAATTTCCTCCGGGATAACGCACGACGGGAACGTCAATTTGTTTTATCAAGTCTATGACGTCGCGGCGAAAGCCGCGTCCGTCTGCGCACGGATGACCCGGCTCGAAGATGCCGCCGTAAACCGCCCGACCTAAATGCTCTATAAAAGAGCCGAAAATATTCTTGTCAACCTCGCCTGTCTTATATTCGGGGCAGACGGTAAGCGTTGCTTTTTTCATATGCTTATCTCCTTATTCCTCGGGCAAAAACGCCCTGTGAATTGCCGTTACGGCTCTGTCGGCGTCATTTATGTCGATAAGCACGGAGATTTTAATCTCGCTTGTCGAAATCATCTGTATGTTGACGTCGATTTCATAAAGAGACTCGAACATCTTGGCGGCGGTACCAGGGTGAGACTCCATTCCCGCGCCCACAACGGACACCTTCGCGACGTTGGTGTCGCAGACGATATCCGTATTCTGAAGCTCCGCAAATGAGTTTCCGAGAGCCTCCATCGCCGCTTCCTTCGCGGATTTGTTTATCGTGAACGCGATATCCTTATTGCCGCCGCGCCCGACGGACTGAAGGATGATATCCACGTTGATTTTCTTTGCCGCGAGGCGCGAAAAAATCTTAAACGCTATTCCGGGAACGTCCGGAACGTCCATAATAGTTATGCGGGCGACATCGGTATCCTTGGTGACGCCCCTTACAAGCATTTTTTCCACTGAAGTGACCTCCTTAACAATTGTTCCGGGAACATTTTTATAACTTGAAAGAACCTCTATTTCAACGCCGTATTTTTTAGCCATTTCCACGGAGCGGTTGTTAAGCACCTGCGCGCCGAGCGTGGACAGCTCCAGCATTTCATCGTATGTAATCTCCTGCAATTTACGGGCGCCGCTGATTTTTCTCGGGTCTGCCGTGAATACGCCCTCGACATCGGTAAAAATCTGGCAGCGGTCGGCGCGCAGCGCGGCGGCTATGGCAACCGCGCTTGTGTCAGACCCGCCCCTGCCCAAAGTCGTAATATCGTCATACTTATTTACGCCCTGAAAGCCCGCGACGATAACGATATTCTTTTTGCCGATTTCAGAGCGGAGTCTGTCAGGCTTTATGAATTTTATCCTCGCCGCCGAGTAAACGGAGTTTGTGGTGAAGCCCGCCTGCCAGCCCAGTAAAGAGATAACGGGGAAGCCTAACTTTTCAATAGCCATAGCAAGCAGCGCGACCGAGATTTGCTCGCCTGAGGACAAAAGCATATCCATTTCCCTTGTAGAGGGCTTAGGGTTTATCTCCTTTGCCTTCGCTATAAGGTCGTCGGTAGTGTCGCCCTGGGCGGAAACGACTGCGATGACCTCGTTGCCTTTTGAATATGTTTCGGTTACGATGTTCGCGACGTTCATAACGCGCTTCGCGTCCTTAACCGAGCTGCCGCCGAACTTTTGAACAATAAGAGCCATTTTTATTCACCTCGTGTATTAGTAATCGGTAACTCTGATGACAGAAAGCGGGTTCAGTGGGAGTTTTTCGAGCTTCTGTCTTAACAGCCCCTCTTTTTCGGGCGGCGTGACGAACGCCAGCTCGTTGCTTGGAGCGTTTTTGCGTTTGAGAATGGTGACGCCCGCAAAAGCGTCTTCAACCTCGGCGAGAGCGCTTAAAAAATCTCCGATTTCGGCTCTGACATAGAGCGATACGGGCATTTCAAGATAGCTCTCGATACAGCCGTCAACAGGAGCGCCCCAGCCGAACGCCTTCTTTTTTATGTCATGCTTCGCGCAGTCTATAATGTCCGCCAAGACAGCCGACGCCGTGGGCAGCTTACCCGCGCCTCTGCCGTAAAATACAACCTCGCCGATAGCGTCGCCCCGTACCAGTATCGCGTTGAACACGTCGTCGGCGTTGGCTATCTGACTGTGGTTCTGAACAAACGCGGGACTTACGAGCGTATGGATTTTTCCGCTCGGGAGCCTTTTCGCCTTCGCGATAAGCTTAATGGCGCCTCCCCAGCTTCTTGCGTACTCGACGTCCTGAGGCTTTATAGACGATATGCCTTCCGTGTAGGTATCCTTGGGATATATATGATTTCCAAAGCACAGCGAGGCGAGGATACAGATTTTCCTGCACGAGTCTATACCGTCTACGTCGGCGGAGGGGTCACTTTCGGCGTAGCCGTTTTCCTGGGCGAGGGAAAGTGCGTCGGGAAAGCTCATATTCTCGCCGAACATCTTAGTCAGTATGAAGTTTGTCGTTCCGTTAAGTATTCCGGCGATTTCGTTTATTTCATTTGCCGCGAGGCATTGGCTTATCGGGCGTATGATAGGAATACCGCCGCCGACGCTCGCCTCAAAGAGGAAGTTTACGTTGTTTTCATCAGACAGCTTCAGCAGTTCATAGCCGTAAGTCGCGACAAGCTCCTTATTGGAGGAGACCACATGCTTGCCCGCTTTCAGGCACGCGCTGACAAAATCATAAGCGGGATGAAGCCCTCCCATCGTTTCAACGACGATTTTTATTTCACTGTCGTTCAGAATATCGTTGAAGTCCTTTGTAAAAAGCGGGGAGTAGGGGCTGTCGGAACAGTCCCTGATTTCAAGGATATATTTTAGCCGGAGGTCGTCCTGCGTGCTTTTTGATATAATGCTCTGTTTATGCTTCTCAAAAAGCTCCACGACCCCCGAGCCTACGACTCCGTAGCCCATTACGGCGATTTGCATTTTCCCGTTAACCCCTCTCGGCGCGGCCGGTAATCGGCCGGCTGTGTATTAAAGGCGCAATATTTTTGAATATTATATATGATAGTAGCATAAAAAGAGCCGGTATAAAAGAGTTAAGTCAAAAAAATTATAAAATATGACAAATTTAATAAAAAGTTCATTATAAGATTGTAAATTTGTGAAAAATAGATTAAAATAAAAGAAGACCAAAACACGGAGGTGCGGCATTGAATTCGGTAGCAGAAAAAAGAAAAGCCTTTATAATAAACTTTACCTACTTCGCGTTGTTTATTTTAATTTACTACTGTTTTATAAAATACGCGTTGGGATACGTTTTCCCGTTTGTTTTCGCGTCCCTTGTAGCCGCCGCCTTTCAAAAACCCATCAGGTTTTTAAGAAAGAAGCTGAAAGTTAAAAAAAGCGAGGTTTTGGCGGCGTCGCTTGTGATGCTGGTATTTGTGTTTGCGCTGCTTCTGATTGTTCTTTTAGCCGTGCTGATTTTCAGCGAGCTCAAAGGCTTTATTTCTTATCTTACGGGCAAGATGTCCAACATCCCCGCCTATATTGAGGAGATTGAAGAATTGCTGCTGCAAATGATCAATTACTTCCCGCTGTCCGTCAGGTCAACCTTGCACCAGGCTGTAACGGAGTTCTTTAACGAAAATATGTCTTTTGATAAGATAAGCTCCGGCTCTTTTGATTTTTCCATTCTTATGACCCCGCTTTTGGGCGCGTGGAGCACCGCTAAAAGAATTCCGTCTTTGTTGCTGACTTCGATGGTGACGGTTATATCCTGCTTCTTTATATCCGTCAGCTATGAAAAGCTCAGGGATAGTTTTCTCGGCTTCTTTTCGCTTGAAACGCAAAAGAAAATTTTGAATGTAAAAAGCTCCCTTTTCAACGCGATAGGCAAAATGAGCAGAGCGTACCTTCTGATAATGCTCATCACCTTTATAGAGCTTTTGCTCGGACTAAACCTGTTAAAGCTTATTGGGCTCTATACGGGCGGTTATATATTGGTTATCGCGCTTGTTACGGCTGTTGTGGATATTATCCCCGTGCTGGGTACGGGAGCGGTTCTGATTACATGGGCGTGTTTAAGCTTTTTTACGGGGAATGTCGGACTGGGCATAGGGCTTCTTATTTTGTATGCGGCGATTTCAGTGATTCGTCAGATAATAGAGCCAAAGCTTGTCGCCGGACAGGTGGGGCTGCCCGCTATCTTAACCATTATGGCTATGTTTATCGGCGCGAAGCTTTTCGGCGTGTTCGGTATTATAATCCTGCCACTTTCAGTTATCACCTTAAAGCTTATGTTCGACGAGGGCGTTTTTACAAGGTTGAAAAACTAAATTCAAAAAGACTTGCGGGGTGAAAAATTGATTGATATCCACACTCATATCCTTCCGTTTATAGACGACGGCGCGGAAAATGTCGGGCAGTCGCTGAGCATGTGTGAAACGGCGCTTGACAACGGCGTTAAAGCGGTCGTCGCAACGCCGCACTTTTATAAGTACGATCAAATAAACGCGGCGGTGACAGAGAGAGATGAAAGGATAACCGAGCTGTGTTCGGTTTTGGAGGAAAACAAGCTCCGTATAGATATATACCCGGGGTTTGAGGTGTTCTGCCGCGATGGAATATTTAATATCACCGATTTCGCGCCGCTTACTGTAAACAAGAGCAGGTATATGCTCTGCGAGTTTGATTTCAACGAGCCGGACGCGCTCGTAATCATGAGGTATACAGACTACCTCTCCTCTTGCGGCGTGATACCTGTTATCGCTCACCCGGAGCGTTACGCGGCGTTTTTCGGCGATTATGAGGCGCTGAACGATTTTGAAAGATGGGGAACGCTTTTTCAGCTGAACGCCGCTTCTTTTGCCGGAGGTCACGGTCCGAGGGAAAAAAGACTTGCCACCGCGATGCTACAGTGCGGATTTTGCGACTTTATAGCATCGGACGCGCATGCTCCGCACGGACGTTCGACCAATCTGCTCGAAATACTCATCGCCGCTCAAATCGATTTTATCGAGGGGGAGATGAAAACGCTCACCGAGACAAATCCCCGACGCCTG
>CAZQXZ010000035.1:0-17321 GCA_964597515.1 uncultured Eubacteriales bacterium
ATATTTTTATTAAAAGGCTTGAATTTTGTCCTCTTTTTTGTTATAACTCTTTAATGACGAGAGCGGTTTTTAACCGTGAAAAGGAGGGGATTTTTTGCTGGACGATAACCTGACCGCAAACAGTAAAATACCCGAAGAAATACGAGAACGGACAGAGAAACTGCTTCTGAGTGATGAAACTCCGATGTTCGCGCTTATCGGTGACCTTGACCTAAAAGGAAGATACAGTCTTTCGGCGGTTATTGTTACCGAGAAGCGCGTTTTTGCTTATGACCGGTCGCACAAGGACGGGCTTTTAATCATAAATATCGCGGATGTAAAAGAAGCCAAGGTAAAAAGGATGTACGGCAACGCGCTGCTGCGCGTCCAAATTGCGGACAAAAGTGTAAACCTGTTTCGCTTTACATATTCGATTGCCTCTCTCGCCGATTCTGCGGCGGAATTCCTTATTGCGGTTTCCGAGGGCAAGGAGCCGAAGGAGGAGCTGCAGGCGGTCGAGGCCGCTTTTGAAAAAATGAGGTCATTCTGTCCCAAGTGCGGGCGTTCGCTTTCGCGCCCGGGCGCCGAGTGCATTAACTGCGCCTCCAAGGGGAAGCTCATCAAAAAGCTCTACGTCTACATAGCTCCCGAAAGGAACAGGCTGATAGGCTGTCTGGCGCTTTCGATAATCACTACGGCTATGGCTTTAGCGCCGCCGTATATAACCAAGCTTTTAGTTGACGACATCATAAAAAACCTTGATTATGAAAAGCTGACATTTTCCGTAGGCTCGCTGTTTCTTATTTATATGGTTCAATATGTTATCGGCGCATGGCGCGGGCATATCATGCGCGTCAGCGGCGACAGAACGGTGACAAGGCTGCGAAACGATATTTACGCGAAGGCGCAGTACCTGCCGCTCAGCTTCTACGATAAAACAAGCACGGGTTCTGTGTTCGCGAGGGTAAGCGGCGACACAAATATCTTGCAGGCGTTTATGCTCAGGATATCGCAGGAGGCTTTGGTACAGCTTTTCCTGATGATAGGCATTGTCGTTATAATGTTCGCGCTTGACTGGAAGCTGACGTTGCTTTCGCTTGTTCCCGTGCCGCTCGTCGTGATAGGATCAAGATTTTTCGGTAAAAAGATTTCTCCGATATACCGCCGTATCTGGCGCAGATGGTCGTCGGTAAGCTCCGTGCTTTCGGATACCCTGCCCGGAATAAGGGTCATCAAATCCTTTACGAGCGAGGAGCGCGCCATAGCGAAGTTCAACGAATACAACGGGGAATGGCTCAAAGAGGATACGAAGGCCTCCGTAATCGCCAATATTTTCCCTCACGCCGTAGGCTTCTTTGTGACGTGCGGCTCGCTGTTCATATGGGGAATAGGCGGCAAGTGGGTCATAGACGGTATCGCGGGCGGGGACGGCGGCGCGATTTCCGTGGGACTTCTCGTCTCGTTTATCTCGTATGCCGGAATGTTTTACGGACCCGTAAACTTCTTTGCCAATCTAAACGACTCGTATCAGAGCGCGCTTTCGTCGGCGGAAAGGATACTCGACATCATAGACGCCGAGCCGGAACAGGATTTCGGCAAGGGCAACGAGATTAAAAGGCTCAGAGGGAAAATTGAGTTCAAAAACGTCAGTTTTTCGTTTGATAAGACCAAAAAGACGCTCGCGAATATTAACCTTACGATAAATCCGGGAGATATTGTCGGTATCGTCGGCACCACCGGCTCGGGAAAAAGCACTCTCGTAAATCTGCTGATGCGGTTTTACGACAGTTATGAAGGGGATATATTAGTCGACGGCATAAATATAAAGGAAATAGACCTCAAATCTTACAGAAGCAAGATTGGTTACGTCCAGCAGGAGCCGCTGATGTTCAGGGATACGATTTTCAGGAATGTCGCTTACAGCAATCCGAACGCGTCCGTAGAGGAGGTCATACACGCCGCAGACATCGCCAACGCCCATTGCTTTATAGCGAGGCTCCCCGACGCTTACGACACGATGCTCGGCGAGAGAGGCGCGGGACTGTCGGGCGGAGAGAAGCAAAGGCTTTCTATTGCGAGAGCCGTCCTGAAAAATCCGTCGATACTTATATTTGACGAGGCGACCGCCGCCGTGGACTCCGAGACGGAAGAGCTTATTCAGACTGCGGTCGAGCGGCTTATAAGCGGCAGAACCACGCTTATGATAGCTCACAGGCTCTCGACTCTGCGAAAAGCGAATATGATAATAGTCGTCGATAAGGGCGAGATAATCGAGTGCGGCTCGCATGAAGAGCTGATGGAGCTTGGCGGGAAATACCATAAGCTCATAGAGATACAGAATATGTCCGAAAAAATTAGGAAGAGCAGGGAAGATGAAAACTTTGAGTAACATACGGTTTGGAGGCGTTAATTTTGGACAGAACATATATTGAAAACGATAACGCGCGAATAACTCTTAAAGAGGGAACGCTGCTTAACGTAGAGATGTACGACGGCAGGGTTTTCGAGGGACTTGAAGCACACAGGCTCTTTCCGATAACGGGTATCGACAAATACATAACGCTGCTTGACGGCGACGGCGAGGAAAAAGCTGTTATTCGTAATATAAACTCGTTAATGGAGGAGAGCCGCGAAGCCGTTAAAACGGTTCTTGACGAGTATTATCTCGTTCCCAAAATAATATCTATTATCGAGTGCTATGAGAAGTTCGGTCTTATGAAGATGAAGGTTGAAACAGACAGAGGCGTTTACAGCTTTGATATCAAGAGCCGCTATAACGATATCAAAATCCTGTATGACGGCAGAGTGCTGCTTCGTGACGCGAGCGATAACAGATACGAGATTGAAAAGTTCGATAAACTTGACAAACGCAGTAAAAAGTTGTTTAATTCTTATATGTAATACTTGGAGGAGTAAGTGTGAAGCTCATAATAGCTATTGTAAATAATGACGACAGCGCGGCTGTTTGTGCGTCCCTGACCACGGCCGGTTTCTATACCACAAAGCTCTCCACCACCGGCGGGTTTTTACAGGCAGGGAACACCACAATATTAATTGGCGCGGATGACAGCGAGGTAGATAATGTCATATCCGTAATAAAGAAGCACTCGAGTACGAGGGTCAAGGAGGTTCCCACGAACGCGTCCTTCGGGAGAGGTATTTCCTCTGCGGACGTCAAGGCGAAGGCTCACGTCAGCGGGGCAACCATATTCGTATTAAATGTTGAAGGGTTTATAAAGCTGTGACGCGCACCCGGCTGCTTTCGCCCGCGGGCGACATGGAGTGCGTAAATACGGCTATCAGATACGGAGCGGACGCCGTTTATATCGGCGGTCCGTTTTTGCAGTTAAGGGATAAATGCGCCGCATTCTCGAAAGAAAGCATAAAACAGGCTGTTAAAGCCGTTCACGGCGCGGGTAAAAAGCTTTATGTCGCTGTAAACGGCTTTGCCAAAAACTCTGAGCTTGAAGAGCTGCCGGAATATGCAGAGTTCCTTGAGAGGGCGGGAGCGGACGCGGTAATTGCCGCTGATTTGGGCGTGTTTTCACTCATAAAAAAGTACGCGCCGAAACTGCCCTTGCATATAAGCACGCAGGCAAACTGTATCAATTACGAAACCGCGCGTATGTATTACGAGATGGGGGCGTCGCGCGTTATCCTCGGCAGAGAGGCGACGATTGAGGAAATCACCCTTATAAGGGACAAAACACCGAAGGAGCTTGAGCTTGAGTGCTTTGTACACGGGGCGATGTGTATGGCGTATTCGGGGCGGTGTCTTATAAGCTCCTTCCTTTCGGGCAGGAGCGGCAACAGGGGCGAATGTGCGCAGCCGTGCCGCTGGGAATACTATCTTAAAGAGCAAAAAAGACCGAACGAATTTTTTGAGATTATTGAGGAGGCGGGACATACGGCGATACTCAGCTCGCACGATTTGAACGCCTCGGCTTTTTTAGACGTTCTTGCGAACGCGGGAGTCACCTCTTTCAAGATAGAGGGCAGGATGAAAACACCGTACTATATAGCCACCGTGGTAAACGCGTACAGGATGGCTATCGACAAAACCGCGCCGACAGAAACGGTGGAGAAAGAGTTAAACTATATAAGCCACAGACCGTACAGCAGCGGCTTTTATTTCGGCGAGCTTGAAAAAAATCCGTTTAACGACGGGCTTTACCGCTCAAACGGCGTATTTGTGGGCGTGGCGCTTTCAAACTCCGGCGGCGGAGAGCTGACGGTTATGCAGAGAAATCGCTTTGCCGTAGGGGATACGCTTGAAATCCTCTCGCCCGGAAAGATCCCAGAGCCGTTTGTGCTTGAAAGCATTACGGATGAAAACGGCGTAAACGTTTCAAGCGCTCCGCATCCCAAGCAAACGGTCACTATAAATTGTCCGCTCAAAGCAGAAAAAGACGACATCATAAGGCTTGTAAAGCCGAGAGCGTAAGAGGTGGCGGCGATGTCTGAAATTGAAATACTCGCTCCCGCCGGAGGAAACGGTCAGCTTCTCGCCGCGGTAAGGTGCGGCGCGGATGCCGTTTATCTCGGCACGGAGAGCTTTAACGCGCGAAGGAAGGCGGAAAACTTTGACGGAAGCGCTCTCATTGAGGCGGTAGCATATTGTCATATAAGGGGTGTTCGCGTGTATGTCGCGCTGAACACCCTTGTTTTTGATAACGAAATATCAGAGCTTTATACGGAAATCGAAAATATAGCGAAATCCGGCGCGGACGCCGTTATCGTTCAGGATTTGGCGGTAATGAACTGCGTCAAGGCTGTTTGTCCCGAAATGCCGCTTCACGCTTCTACGCAAATGGCGGTTCATAATGTGTCGGGCGTTAAGGCGCTTCAAAAGCTCGGATTTAAGAGAGCCGTTTTGGCGAGGGAATTAA
Organism: uncultured Eubacteriales bacterium; assembly: GCA_964597515.1. Taxonomy (GTDB): domain Bacteria; phylum Bacillota; class Clostridia; order Oscillospirales; family Acutalibacteraceae; genus DTU089. The sequence continues at coordinate 4,869 of CAZQXZ010000035.1, forward strand.
GCTTTGACGAAATCAAAGCTATAAGGCAAAGCACGGATATAGAGCTTGAATGCTTTGTTCACGGGGCGCACTGTATGAGCGTATCGGGGCTGTGCTATATGTCGGCGGTTCTCGGTGGAAGGAGCGCAAACAGAGGGTTGTGCGCACAGCCGTGCAGGCTGAATATCAACGCCGGCGGCAGGGAGTACGCCCTGTCGCTCAAGGATTTATCGCTCATAGATAAAATCGGGGAGCTTCGCGGCGCCGGAGTATCGTCTGTAAAAATAGAGGGCAGGATGAAACGCCCCGAATACGCGGCGGCCGCAGTAACGGCATGTAAAAACGCCGCCGCCGGTTTGCCGTATGACAGGCAAAAGCTAAAAGACGTGTTTTCAAGAAGCGGCTTTACCGACGGCTACTTTACCGCCCGACGCGATTTATCTATGTTCGGTATCCGTTCAAAAGAGGATGTTAAGGCGGCGGGGAAGGCGCAAAAAGAGCTGGAAAAGCTTTATGAGAAGGAAAAAGGCTCGGTACAGGTAAATGCAAATCTACAAATAAAAAAGGGTGAAAACGCCGCGCTTTGCGTTTGGACAAAAGGGGAAAGCGTTTTTGTTACCGGAGATAAGCCGATTGAAACAGAAGGTAAGGCGCTCTCAAAAGAGGATGCGTACAGATTTTTATCAAAGACGGGCGGTACGCCTTTTATATTGAAAAACGCAAAAATTTTATTAGACGCCGGTATAACAATGTCCTCGGCTCAAATAAACGCTTTGAGGCGAAGCGCGCTGTCGGAGCTTGAAAAAAAGCTTTCGGCGACGACTAAAAACGTTAAAGCCGCGCCGCCGCCCGAAATGAAAACAAGGGAATTTGACAAAGCACCCGAAATAAGAATTAGGGTTGGGCGTCTGTCTCAGCTTCCCGAAAGCGTAGACGCCGAATATATATATGTCCCTATTGACGAGCTGCTCGGCGCGCCGGAAAGGACAAAAAAACTCGCGCGAAAAATCATAGCCGAGCTGCCCGCGCTTTTGTTTCCCGAAAGCGAGCGAATGATTAAAGACGCTCTCGGCAAGCTTAAAACGCTTGGGGTAGAACGCGCCGCCGCCAACAATATCGGCGCGATATTCCTGATAAAGGAGGCGGGGCTTGAGGCGCACGGGCAGAGCGGGCTGAATATAGTAAATTCTTTGAGCCTTTCAGAATATGAAAAGATGGGTCTTTGCGATACGGAGCTGTCCTTTGAGTTGACATTCAACAAAATGAAAAGGCTGAAAGGCGAAACGCGGCGCGGCTTTATCGGTTACGGCTATCTGCCGCTGATGAGGTTTCGCGTCTGCCCCGTAAAGCCCTCGCTCGGCTGCCGCGCGTGTTCCGAGCCGGTGCTGAATGACTCCAAAAATATAAGCTTTAAGCTGCTGTGCCGCGGCGGGGAGTATATGACGCTTCTGAACAGCGTGCCGCTGTATGTCGGGGACGCAAAGACTCCCGGCGCGGATTTTGTAACACTGTATTTTACAGTCGAGGACAAGCGCCGAATAAGCGAAATTTGTGATATGTATAAAAAAGGCGGAAAGTTCGACGGCGAAAGGACAAGGGGTCTTTATTTCAGAGAAATACCGTAAAAACAGTAGTATTATTTTCCGATATATGTTACAATTACTGTTAACAGATTAAAAATATGATGGGATGTGGAGAGAGTGAAGACCGTAATTTTAGCGGGCGGCTTCGGCACCCGAATAAGCGAGGAAAGTCACTTGAAACCAAAACCGATGATTGAAATAGGCGAAAAACCTATATTATGGCATATTATGAAGATATATTCACACTACGGGTACAATGATTTTATTATTTGCCTCGGTTACAAACAGCATATGATTAAAGAGTTTTTCGCCGACTATTTTCTGCATACCTCGGATGTGACGTTTGACCTCGCGAAAAACGAAATGACAGTTCATGAGAATACTTCCGAGCCGTGGCGCGTGACGCTTGTGGATACTGGGCTTCATACGATGACGGGCGGCAGGATAAAACGCGTAAGGGACTATATAGGAAACGAAAGCTTTATGATGACCTACGGCGACGGAGTGGGCGACGTTGACATAAAAGGTCTTGTCGCTTATCACAAATCACACGGAAGGAAAGCGACTCTTACAGCCGTGGGTATCGATCAGCGTTTCGGCGTTTTAGGGCTTGAGGACGACGCGGTCAGCGAGTTCCGCGAAAAATCGGAATCGGACATAAGCAGGATTAACGGCGGTTTTATGGTGTTGGAGCCTTCAGTGTTTGACTATATCGGTGGCGACGGCACGGTTTTTGAAAAGGAGCCGCTTGAAACGCTCGCGAAGGAGGGCGAGCTGAAAGCCTTTTTCCACAACGGTTTCTGGAAGCCTATGGATACGCAGAGGGAAAAGGTGCAGCTTGAGGAAATGTGGGCGTCGGGAAAAGCGCCGTGGAAGGTCTGGTAAGGAATAGTTATGGATTTATCGTTTTATAACGGGAAACGCGTTTTTGTGACGGGGCATACGGGCTTTAAGGGCTCATGGCTCTGCCGGCTGCTTTCGCTGCTCGGGGCAGAGGTGACGGGATACGCGCTGAAGCCGGAAACAGACCCGAATTTATTTGATATTTCCGGAATTGAGCATAAGGTAAACTCAAATATCGGGGACATACGCGATTTTTCGCGGCTGAAGGACTGCTTTGACAGCGCCTGTCCGGAAATAGTATTTCACCTTGCCGCGCAGCCTATTGTAAGAGAGTCATATATAAACCCCAAATACACCTTTGAAACCAATGTGACGGGAACGGTGAATTTACTTGAATGTATCCGCCTTTGTGATTTCGTCAGGTCTTTTTTGAACGTTACTACGGACAAGGTATATGAAAACAGGGACGACGATATGAGCTTCAAGGAGGAGGATAAGCTGTGCGGTTTTGACCCGTATTCAAACAGCAAATCGTGCAGCGAGCTTGTGACATACAGCTACAACGCATCTTTTTTTAAGGAGAAGGGCGTCGCTGTATCTACCGCGAGGGCGGGCAACGTGATAGGCGGCGGCGACTATGCAGCCGACAGGATTATTCCGGACTGCGTGCGCGCGGCTCTGAAAGGTGAGGAGATTATTGTCCGCAATCCTTATTCCGTGCGCCCGTTCCAGTTTGTGCTGGAGCCGCTGCTCGTATATCTGATGATAGCGCAAAAGCAGTATGAGGACGCCGCGTTTGCCGGCTGTTACAACGTGGGACCCGACTTGTCGGACTGTATCGAGACGGGGGAGCTTACCGAGCTGTTTTGCGCCGCCTGGGGAAACGGGCTTAAATGGAAGCATATCGGGTCGGGCGGTCCGCACGAGGCAAAATTTTTAAGGTTAGACTGTTCCAAGCTGAAAAACACGTTTGGATGGCAGCCGGTGTGGGACGTCGAAAAAGCGGTCGGGGCTGCTGTGGATTTTTCCAAGGCTTTGAAGGACGGCGAAAACGCCGGCGTTATTATGGACAGGCAAATCAAAGAGTTTTTAGCTGTTGAAAGGAATACACGCTGATGTCTGAAAAAGAAGCGCGGGAACAAATACTAAAACTCGTCAAGCAGTATTGCGAGGAATATAAACAACCTAAGCGGTACGAACAGGGAGCGCGCATCCATTATGCCTCCCGCGTGTTTGACAGTGAGGAAATGATAAACCTCGTGGACTCGTCACTTGATTTCTGGCTTACGGCGGGAAGGTACTGCGACGAATTTGAGAAAGGATTGGCGCGGTTTTTAGGAATAAAATATTGCTCGGCGGTTTCGTCCGGCTCAAACGCCAACCTGCTCGCGTTTTACGCGCTGACGTCTCCTCTTTTAGGGGAACGCGCGATAAAAAGAGGGGACGAGGTTATAACGGCAGCCGCCGGCTTTCCGACGACTGTCGCCCCGATTTTACAGTTCGGCGCGGTTCCGGTTTTTGCCGACGTCACAATAGGGCAGTATAATATTGACGTTTCATTGCTCGAAAATTGCCTTGGTGAAAAAACAAAAGCCGTTATGCTCGCGCACACGCTGGGCAACCCGTTTGATATCAAAGTGGTAAAAGGCTTCTGCGATAAAAATAATCTTTGGCTTATCGAGGATAACTGCGACGCGCTCGGCTCAAAATATACCCTGAACGGCGAAATGCGCTTTACGGGTACTTTCGGCGATATCGGCACCTCAAGCTTCTACCCGCCGCACCATATGACGACGGGCGAGGGCGGGGCTGTATATACGGACAATCCGCTTCTTCACAAAATACTGCGCTCCATGCGCGACTGGGGGCGCGACTGCGTCTGCCCGTCGGGGACGGATAACCTGTGCGGGCACCGTTTTGACAGGGAATACGGTTCGCTGCCAAAGGGGTACGACCATAAATATGTCTATTCGCATTTCGGCTTTAATTTGAAGCCTACGGATATGCAGTGCGCCATTGGCTGCGCCCAGCTAAAAAAATTGCCGTCCTTTACAGCGGCGCGGCGTAAAAACTACGCGTACCTGTATAACGCGCTGAGTTCCCTTTCGGATAGGCTCGTCCTGCCCGAGCCGTGCGAAGACTCCGAGCCTTCGTGGTTCGGCTTCCTGATTACCTGTAAGGAGGACGGTCTGCGGGACAAAATTGTCGGTCATCTTGAAAAAAACGGCATACAGACGCGTATGCTCTTCGCGGGCAACATAACGCGCCAGCCGTGCTTTGACGGGTTAACAGGGGGAACGGACTACCGCGTCCCGCACAGCCTTACGCAAACGGACAATATAATGAACAATTCTTTTTGGATAGGCGTATATCCGGGGATGAACAAAGCGATGCTGGACTCTATGGCGAGCAGCATACGCGAAGCGGCGATTTAGCGGAGAGCGGGATGGTAAACGGACTGTTGACCTTGTTAAGGCGTATAATTGAGCGAATACTAAAAAATGATATAGGCGACGAACGGTGGAAAACGCTCGTTCAGTTTATCGGCTTCGGGTTTGTGGGCGCCTCCAATACGCTGATTTCCTACGCCGTCTACGCGGTTCTCGTTAAGTGCGGCGTCCATTATATCGCCGCAAGCGTTATTGGCTTTGTTATCAGTGTGTTAAACTCGTTTTTCTGGAATAACCGATATATTTTCAAAATACCTCAGGGAAAAAAACGCCCGCTCCTGCCATCCTTTATAAAGACCTTTTTGTCGTATTCGGCGACAGGGCTTCTTTTGGCGAACGCGCTTTTATATTTATGGGTGGACGTTTTAAACATATCGGAGTATTTAGCGCCGGTTATCAATCTGTTTATAACAATTCCGCTCAATTTTATTTTCAATAAGCTGTGGGCTTTCAAGAACAAATAAAAACCGCGTCAAAGACGCGGCAAAACGGTTAGTTTTTTCTAAGCTTTTGTGTTTTGTTAATAAACTTTTGTTTTATGCTTTCAAAATGTAGGATGATATTTATCAAACCTTTTATTCCGAAAAGCGCGAATATTAACCAAGTAGCGATGTTTACGACAATCGTATTGAGATTCATTACTGCATTAAAGCATGTACCGTGATACAAGAAAAGAAACTGTATCGGCGATAATGTAAGTATGAAAAGAGTTAAAAATATCCAGTCAAGCTTTTTCCATGTTTTATGGACAAAATACAGACCGATAACGGGAAACAAGTATAAAACATTATATATACCGCTGTTTATCGGTAAAATAATGATTGGTAATATTATCGCGGCGATTTTTTCCCATTCTTCTTTATAATACGGAACGGATATTATAGAAAAAAACGCAAGAATTTTATCCAAAAAAGGCATGATAGCATAGCAAGAAACGAGCAGCCAGTTTGGCAGTATTAATCCTTGAGATGCAAAAAAATGATAATTCAACCTAGGGAAAACCCATATTTCGTATGTATCCGAAAGCCCCTTTAAGTTATCAAGCAAAATCGGAACACACAAAAAACCGCCCTTGAAGAACAAAAACGGCAGGAACGCAGCAATAAGACCGTAAAAAACGAGTCTGGCAGATTCTTTCCAACGTTTTTCAAACAACAACAAAACACCCAAAAAAGCGGGGTACACCTTTAATGCCGCAGCACAGGCAAGAAGAATGAAGGAGAGTTCGCGTATAACCTTGTTTTTGCTTGAATAGCCGAGCAAAAAGCCGCAAACCAAAGCGATTGCGAGAATTATCAGGTTGCCTCTTTCAAAGGCGAATATTATCGGCTTGGATAAAAGCATAACTGCAGTTACAAAAAAAGATAAAAAGGCTAAATTTGAATCATGTTTTCTAATTATGTAATTTACGGTTAAGAGTAGCAAAAAAACTGAAAACCCCAAAAACAGTATTGCCGACATGAGCCCTAAAAGCGAGTAACCGTTCCCGTTAAACGTGTATCCGATTGCGTTTGAAGGATCATTAAATTGTCCCAAAAAATAAATAATCAGATTGGAGAGCGGTAAATATGACGACTGATCGTAAACGGATGTGCTTTCCTTGGAAAAACAGTAGGGGTCCCTTGAGCGACAGTATTCCTGAACATTAAACATATCCCCGAAAGAATCCCGAAGAGAATCATAGAAAATGTTTTTTTGATCCCCATTCGGTTGAGCGGCAAAAAGAGATATATGAATTATAAATTGCAGACCTAAAAACAATACAAAAATAATAATTGCTAAAGATTTTGCGTCAATTCTTTTTTCTCTAGGTTTATCTTTTTGCATCTTTTTTATTCCTTTATCGTAATTTTATACCATTTCGTAGTTTATCATGCTATAATATTCCCGTCAAGTTATTATTTTGCAAGAAGAGATGTATATTTTAACGGTTTCATGTGTGGGGGTAGCGTTTTGCTTCTGTTTTTACAAATACCGGCTGTGTGCGGTTTTGGCGATAGGATGTATATTGTACCGCGCTCAACGGAAAATATAACCCCGCTTATAAAGCCGCGACTGTTTACGCGGGTTTTTCCGAGACACGGCTTAAAGGTGTGCCGTGCTGTCGTCACAGGTCCGACAGGAGCCGTCGGGATTGCGCTTATTAATAAGCTGATTGCTGAAAACATACGGGTTATTGCCGTAACGAGACCGAATTCGCCGCGAAACGCGGGGCTTCCTGATAACGCGCTTGTAACAAAAATAGAATGTGATTTAACAGATTACGCTTCTCTTAAAGAAAAAATCAAGGAGCCGGTTGACGCCTTTTTTCACTTGGCGTGGCAGGGGACGTCCGGCGCGGGAAGGGACGACGCCGCGCTTCAAGAGCAGAATGTTCAGAGCGCGCTTGCGGCGGCTCTGGCGGCAAGGGAGCTTAAATGCAAGGTGTTTGTCGGCGCGGGCAGTCAGGCGGAGTACGGGCGCGCTGACGGCGTTCTGAAACCGGACACGCCCGAAAATCCGGAGACGCAGTACGGTAAGGCGAAGTTAGAGGCGGGGAAAAGAACAAGGGAATTATGCAAACGGTATGGTATTCGCCACGAATGGGTACGGATTTTAAGCGTCTACGGTCCGAACGATGGGGAAAACTCGATGATTTCATCGGCGCTGCGAAAACTCAGAAACGGCGAGACTCCGCAATACACAAAGGGCGAACAGATTTGGGACTATCTTTATGAGGACGACGCCGCAAATGCTTTGTTTCTCGTCGCCGAAAACGGCAAAGACGGACAGGTTTATGTATTGGGCAGCGGCGAGGGAAAGCCGCTTAAGGAATATATCGAGGCGCTTCACAAGGCGGCGGGAGCCGGCGAGCCCGTGTTCGGGGGAATACCTTATCTGCAAAATCAGGTTATGCGCCTTGTAGCCGATATATCAAAGCTGACGAAGGATACAGGGTTTATTCCGGAGATTACGTTTGAAGAGGGCATTAAAAGGACGGTGGAAATGACAGAATGAAAAAAATCAGCATACTAATACCGTGTTATAACGAGGAGGAAAACGTAGTCCCCATAAGCGAAGCCGTTGTACAGACGGTTACGGAGCAATTGCGTGAGTACGATTACGAGCTTGTTTTTATAGATAACTGCTCGACCGATAAAACGCGCGAGCTTTTGGAGGGTATTTGCGCCGAAAACCCCAAAATCAAAGCGATTTTCAACGTGAAGAATTTTGGGCAGTTTAACTCGCCGTTTTACGGTATGCTCCAGACCACGGGCGACTGTGTGGTCGCGCTCTGCTGTGATTTTCAGGACCCTGTCGAATTAATTCCCGTATTTGTACGCGAATGGGAGAACGGATATAACATCGTCTGCGGCGTCAAGGCTTCGAGTCTTGAAAATCCGATTTTAAGAGGATTACGCACATTTTATTATAAACTGATAAAAAAGTTTTCCGATGTGGATATCATAGAGCATTTTACGGGCTTTGGTCTGTATGACAAATCGTTTATCGAGGTTTTAAGAGGGCTTGACGACAACCGCCCGTTTATAAGGGGCATTGTCGCCGAGCTTGGCGGCAAACGCAAGGAAGTGGAATATGAGCAGCCGCGCCGCCGCGCCGGAAAGACGCACAACAATTTGCTTACGCTGTATGACGCCGCGATGCTCAGCTTTACGTCGTACACAAAAATAGGTTTAAGGCTCGCGACGTTCATCGGCTTCGGCATAGGTTTTTTGAGCGCGGTTATAGGATTTGTATATCTCATAATGAAGCTCATATTATGGGAGCAGTTTTCTGCGGGTATCGCCCCGGTGCTTATCGGGATGTTCTTTTTAGGCTCGGTACAGCTTATGTTTATAGGCATTTTAGGCGAATATATCTTAAATATAAACAGCAGAGTTATAAAAAGACCGCTTGTCGTGGAGGAAAAGAGGATTAATTTTGAGAATTAAAGTATCAGATTACATTGCCCGTTTTTTACATGAAAACGCAATAGAACACGTTTTTACTGTTGTCGGCGGGGGAGCTATGCACCTGAATGACAGCTTAGGGCACTATCCACGCCTGAAATGTGTGTATGTGCACCATGAGCAGACGGCGGCGATAGCGGCTGAGAGCTATGCGCGTATTCACGGAAAGCCCGCCGCGGTATGCGTTACGACGGGACCGGGCGGCACAAACACTCTGACAGGCGTCTGCGGCGCGTATCTTGACTCCGTCCCTATGATTGTAATATCGGGGCAGGTACGGTATGATACGATGTCGCGCAGCACGGGGCTGCCTCTGCGTGCGATGGGCGATCAAGAATTTGATATAATAAAATCCGCACAACCAATGACAAAATACGCTGTAATGCTTGAAAAATCTGAGGATATACGGTATTGTTTAGAAAAAGCTTTTTATGAAGCTTGTTCGGGGCGGCAGGGTCCCGTGTGGATAGACGTGCCGCTGGACGTTCAGGGAGCGTATATCGAGACGGACTCCTTGAAGTCTTTCACGCCCGGCGAGCCGGACGCGAAAGTAAGCGAAGAACTTGTAAACCTGGTTTTAGAAAAAATAAGGCGCAGCGAAAGACCGGTATTCAACGCAGGAAACGGTATAAGGCTGTCGGGCGGTTTTGGCAGCTTCAGGCGCCTCATAGAGCTTTTGAACATTCCTGTTGTCACTGGATGGAACAGTATTGATTTAATAGAGGACGGGCATCGTCTCTATTCGGGGAGAGCCGGAATAATGGGGGACAGAGCCGGAAACTTCGCGGTACAGAACAGCGACCTTGTTCTGTCTGTCGGCAGCCGTTTAAGTATCCGGCAGGTCGGATACAACTATAAATCCTGGGCGCGTGAAGCGTATGTCATTATGGTGGATATCGATGAAAATGAGCTTAGAAAGCCGACGCTTCACATAGATTTGCCGGTTTGCGCGGATTGCAAGGCGTTTATGGACGCTCTTAATAAAGCCTTGGATAGCAATCCCGTTCCTCCTAAAAACGACTGGATATCCCGTTGTATATTATGGCGCGAAAGGTACCCGGTAGTAAGTGATAATCATTTTAAAAGCGATAAAGCCAATGTCTATGCTTTTATCAAAACGCTCAGCGAGTCTTTGGGTGAAAATACGCTGACAGTCGTCGGAAACGGTTCCGCGAGCGTCGTCGGAAGCCACGCGTTTGTTATAAAAAATGGTGGCAGGTTTATAATCAATTCAGCGATAGCCTCAATGGGTTATGATTTGCCGGCGGCGATAGGCGCCTGCTTCGCGAGCGGGCGGGAGGTTGTCTGCGTTACCGGAGACGGAAGCCTTCAAATGAATATTCAGGAGCTTCAAACAATAATCCATCATAGGCTTCCCGTCAAACTGTTTGTCATCAACAACGGCGGCTACCATTCAATCCGCCAGACGCAGCGCCGGTTCTTTTCGGAGCCGCTCGTCGGCATCGGCACAGACAGCGGGGACCTGAGTTTTCCCGATCTGTCAAAGCTCGCTCCGGCTTACGGGTTCGCTTATTACAGCGTCGGTGAAACCGCCGCGCTGAAAGATATTATCGGGCGCACGCTTGCGTGCGGTAAACCCGTTTTATGCGAAGTTTTTGTTACGCCCGACCAACAGTTTGAGCCTAAGGCGGCGAACAGGCAATTGCCGGACGGTACTATCGTCTCATCGCCGCTTGAGGATATGGCGCCGTTTTTAAGCGACGAAGAATTGCGTGAGAATATGATAATCCGGCCGTATAGCGGCGTGTAGCAATGATATAAATACTGCCCGCGCCCTTTTTCAGAGGACAAGGCTCATAACCGGGCGCCTGTGTCGGAAAAATGCAGCAAAAGCAAATTTTGATGGACTTATAAGGCGATTAAACAGACTTAAAATTGAGGTGGAAGATTTGAGCAAAGCAGAGGAAAAAACGGCGGTACAGGAAAATACTCCCGTGGATTTAATTCACTCAAAGAGAAGGTATGTCGGGCGTACCGAAACCTTTGGCTACATAGCCAACCATTGGTCCGGCGGCTTCAATGTCAACAAATTCCGCAACCGGTTTATCTATGACGTTCTGCTTATCAACTTTAATTACTTGGCGTTTTTGGACGCGGTCGGCGGGGTTTGGGACGTTGTAAACGATACGATAATAGGGCTTGCCGTTGACCGGACGCGAACGCGCTGGGGCAAATTCAGGCCGTATCTAATCGGGTTTGATATCCCCATGGCTTTCTTTTCGTGTATTTATTGGCTTTTGCCTTATATTTTCGCCGGCACCACCGATATGGACATAGCAAAATTTATCGCGTATTTTATATTCAATATAGTTACGGAAACCGCCGGCACCTTTACAGGTATCGCCGGAACTGGGCTTCTCGCCACTCTGACGCCGCACCCGCTGGAGAGGACGAGGCTTATCACGCAGGGTCAGGTTCTCTCCATAGGCTCCAATGTGCCGGAGCTTGTAATGGGGCTTCTGCTTGACCTTGTCAACAATAAAAAGGTCAACTGGAGTCTTAAAAACCTATTCGCCGGATTTGGGATAACGACGAATTTCGTTTCAGCCGCGGCGTCTCTGTTTTTCTTTATCGTGTCAAAGGAACGCGTCGTCCAATCGATAGAAAAGCCGAGCGTTATACAGGGTCTTAAATCGATTATCAACAATAAGCCGATTTTACTGATTACGCTTTCAGAGTTTTTAGAAGGCTTCGCCGTCGGCACGAGTATGACAGATTATTACATAGACGTGCTCGGCTCGGCGACTCTCCAAACCATCGTCGGCATACCGGGAGGTATCTTCACCTATACGGGATACGCCACATTGGGCAGGGTCAGGCGAAGGTTTTCAACGCGCGCGCTATGGATTATATCGGACATATGGACGGATATGTGCTGGCTTTCCGTCTGTGCTATAGGCATCATTAACAGGAATTTTACGAAGGTCGGCGTTATGGTACCCGTCATTATGATTGAGGAGTGTGTCGAGATGTGCGTTTACGCCGTTCGCAAGGTTATCCCCAGCGAGCTGTATAACGAGGCGATGGATTATTGCGAGTGGAAGAACGGATACCGTACCGAGGCGATGACGGGCGTCGCAAGAGGGCTTATCACCAAGCTTCAAAGGATTGTGAACAACGTCGTTAAAAACATAATTATGGGTAAAATAGGCTACAAGCAGGGCAAAGTAGTCGGTACGCAGAGCTATAAGACAAAATATTGGCTTTTCGTGCTCAGCACGGGGCTGCCCGTCATCACAGGCGCGCTCGGCGTTATTCCAAAGTTCCTTTACCCCTTGACAGGCAAAAGGCGTGACAGAATGTACAAGGAGCTTTTAGAGCGGCGCGAAGCGATAGCGCACGCCGCAAAAAACGCCGACGCCGAGGAGATGAAAAGAATAGGCAGAATGCAGATGGAAGGCGACTTCAGCTTCGCGGATGATAAATAGCCTTTTGCGAACAGCTTTTATGCCTTAAAGTTTATATTTTTCAAATAATATATCGTTGACGGCGGTTTTATAATAACCGTCGTCATATTTTTTAACGACATATCTGTGGGTACCGTCTATATCTTCGGTAAAATAATTTTTGCCTGTTTCGGGGTCTGTGCTGACAAAGCCCGTAACGGTATCGTATCCCGCTTTATTT
>CAZQXZ010000036.1:0-17222 GCA_964597515.1 uncultured Eubacteriales bacterium
TTACCGCCCTTGAATTTGAAAAACACCGGAAACATATGCCCTAACACCGCGCATACGCCCGCAAGGTAAACGGCATAATCGGGAATACCGAGGTACTTTGCGGCAAACCTCGCCAAAAGAACCGCCGAAGCGCCTTTCAAGATGTCTCCGACCAGAACTATAAGAGCTGTTTTCGCCCCGTAGGTTCGGTATGCGTTTGTGGCTCCCGCGTTGCCGCTCCCGAAGCTCCTTATGTCATTTTTATAAAACAGCCTCGATATGATTATCCCGAAGTTGACGCTGCCCAACATATATGAAATCAGAAAAACCGCTATGAAGTATAAAACCATCGTTAAGCTCTTTTCAAAACCTTCTTTTGAGTACAGGTTATATAGATATTACTATAACAGCCGCGATTTGTAAATAGCCGCGTAAGGCTATTTACAAATCGGCAGATAAAAATCGGACTATAAAGCCCAACCGAAAGCTCTTAAAGTTAAAAAGCGTTCGGCCGGCAACTCTGATTTTCGGTGGCAGATGTTTATTTTACGGGAAAACACCCTCGGATGTTTTCCCGTAAAAGCTTGTTTCTCAGAATATCCCGTCGTTGATGTACACGTCTAAAATGTTCGGAACAATCATTATAAATTGAGGCAGCCATTTTATGAGGGCGTATGTAAGAAGATTAATGAGCGACGGAACGGCGCCTTCAATATATTCCATCATATCCGTCGTGTTGTCGTCAAAGTAAGACGCGCTGTTTTGACCCGTTTCTTTGCTGATGGTAAGCGTATCCACATTTGTTATTACATCTGTTCCGTCAAACGCTTTTTCGTCCGCGAGGATATAGGCTTTAAGCGTCAGCGTGCCGCCGTCGATTGAAATGCAGCTGAAGCAGCCGCCGATATTCGTGTCCAGAGTACTGTCCCAATCGGAGCCGTTCCAATAGTTGCCGTAGCCGGACTTCTGAATGACCAGGGCGTCAATAAACTCCGTCTTCATAAACGAATCGGCGAGGAAACTGCGCACCTCGTATCTCTTTGAACCCGCCGTACCGGCGAGCACATAAACGGTTCCGTCGTCGGCGACCGCATTCGCGTAAAGGGGCTTTGTGCGAAGATACATATGGTCGTGACCCGACATAACAAGATCAACACCGCACTCGTCAAGTACGGCTGCAAGAGCGTCTTGAAGATAGAGCGCGTCAGGCCATTTGGCGTCCTTGCCCAGCGAATAGGGCGATTTGTGCATTAAAACAATTTTCCAGTCCTTATCCGTAGAATTTAAATCGTTTTTCAGCCAGGTGAGCTGAATGTCGGTTACGGAAAGCAAATCGTTGGTGTTGAGCACCGCGAAATGGGCGTTGCCGTAGTCATAGGAATAGTTGACTCCGCTGAGGTTCTGTACGCTCCCGCTCGTGTCGAGGCAGAACATATTGTTAAACCAGTTCCACATGAAGCCCGCGCCGTCATGATTTCCCGCGACGGGGACAATCGTCGTCGAAAGATTGAGCGACGAAAACGCCTCGTCATAGCAATCCCATTCCTCGTTTGTGCTGTCGTTTGTAAAATCTCCTAAATTGACGACAAATTCGGCGTCGGGCATAGTGGCGAAAGCGGCGTTAAGAGTCGCCGCGCCCTTTTGGAAATTTGCAAGAGAGCTTGCCTGAACGTCCGCTATGGCGACAAAGCTAAAGCTGTCGTCCCCGTCGTCCGTAACAAAGCTGCCCGGAGCGCTCCAGGTCATTCCGTCGCCCACCTGATATGTATACTCCTTGCCGGGCGTAAGTCCGTCGACCTTTGCCTTGTGCATATACGCGCCTTCCCATTCGGAGCAGACGGCGTCTGTGAATGTAAGCAGATATGTGACGTCCGAATCGCCGTCAAAAATCCTTACCTGCGTATCGGTTTCAGTATCGGTATACCAGCAAAAACCTTTGGAGGTTCCCGAATTGCCGTTGACGCTTACGGAAATCCTTCTCGGACTCTCGGCGCCGGCGTAAGCCAATGACGGCAGGGTTAAGGCCGACAGGACAATCGCCGCGCAAAGCACGGCTGAAAGCGTTTTCCTTATTTTTTTATTCACGAATAAAACTCCCTTCAGGTTTTCAAAGCAAATTTAAGTAAAAACAGTATATCACCGCAGGCGGATAAAGTCAATCTTGCCGAAATTAAATTTTTTCCCCGCATTATATGAAGTCGCTGTATGCCGCGGCTATTTTACTGTCCGCAGTTCCGTAATACAAAATCCACTTCCCGTTGTGGAAAACAAGCCCTTCGGCAAAGCAGACGCGGTTTACCTGCCCCTCGGTCTCAAACCCCAGCTCGGGCGCTAAAACCGGCGTAGCATCGCGCCGCGATAACGTCAGGGGATCTTTTGGGTCAAGCAGCGCGCGCCCGACGCAATAACGAATTCCTCTCGGCTTGTGAATAAAGTTTTTTGAAGCGCCGTTATAAAGCATCACAATGCCGCGCTCTGTTAAAACGGGCGGCGGACCCGGCTCGACAAGCCAGCTGTCAAACATCCCTTTTCGCCCGTCCAAAACACAGTAAAGCCTTTTGTCTCCGCTCCATTTTATATGTGACGGCGAGCTTCGTTTAGCGGCGCAAGAACGGCTTTTTGTGTTTTTAACCGGCTCCCAGTCGATAAGATTATCGGAAACGGCGGCGTAAATAACGCCCTCGCCCCAATACATAAGATATTTTCCGTTTATTTTAGCGGCGATAAGGCGCCCGCCGCGCATTTCGCATAAAACCGCTCCGCTTTTACAGCGGAAGCCGGCGTCGAACCGGCCTTCGTCAGCCGCTTTGCGAAACGCGTAACCGCGCTTGTCCCAATGAAGCAAATCGCGTGACGAGGCGACGAAAAGCTGCGGCAGCTCTCCGTCAAACGCGGTATAGGTCATAATATATAAGCCGTCGGGAGACTCCGCTATTCGCGGGTCCTCGCAGCCGCCCTCGCGCTCACGGTAAAAGCAGCCGTCCTCACACGGATACAGTACCGGTTTTTCGTTTCTGTGAAATGAAAAACCGTCTTCGCTTTCGGCTATGCCTACGCGCGACGTGCCGGCGTATCTGCCTTTTGTGTCCTCGGCGCGGTAAAGCAGGTACACCCTGCCGTCCTTTACAACCGCCGCCGGATTGAACACGTCCTTTTCTTCCCAGCGCACGGGACCGTTTATCGGACAGTCAAACACGCTTTCGCCGTCGGGCAGCAAAACCGGATTATCGCGGTATTTTTGAAAGTCCACGCGTTACCCGCCTTTCCCGTATCAAATCAAAACAGTTCGTCAAGCAATATACCGCTCCTCATTCTCTGCGTTTTCAGGCTGTACTGCAAAACGCGCAATACGGTCTGCCGGGCAAGAGCGTTCCTGTGCGCCGCTTTTATAAGGGCGGGCGTATAATGTAACGGTTTTTGTGCCTTTGGTCAGGACCTTTTTGTTTTCTTTTCTTCCTTTGCAGCCCTTTTTCCGTCTCTGAGCTTTTGAGCGAAGGCTTCCTTTTCGGCATTTTCGTAAGCCTCGGCTTCCTCTTTTGCAAGGCGCTCGGCTTCGGCCCGTTCTTTTGACTTTTCGTACCGCGCCTTGATGTCCTCGTAATGACGGTAGTTCTCCTGCTGGATTAAAAGCTTTTTGGCGTCAAGATAAGGCCTCGCGGCGACGTTGTAAAACGAAAACTCTTTGTTGGCGGTTCTGATTTCTCGTCTGACGCGTATTTTTTGCGCTTTGAGCGAATTAATCTCTTCTTTTATTTGGGCGGATTGAACGCCGCTTTTTTCTTTTTTAGCACTGTCAAGAGCGTCATAAGCCTCTTTCAGACGCGCGTCGGCGTCGTCCTGTGCCGCGAAGAGTCTGTTGAAAAGAGAGGAGTCAAACTCCGCAAGACCGTTTGGGTAATGTCTTCGGATGGCTCTTTTCGCGTATTTTTCCTGCTTAGACTTAAAGCGCACGGTCCGTCTGTGTTCTTTTTCGTCCTGTGTCGATTTCGGCAGGGACTGAATGTACTCTTTTGTAAGAGGCGCAAGAGAAGCTACTGCGTTTATACCGCCCGCCGCTATAAGCTCGGCGCGCCGGACGTCGGAGAGCACCTCGGGCGTGTCGAATTTTTGCATTTCTTTGGACACATACCCCGCTATAATAATTTTTTCATTCAACAGCTTCGCGTCTTTGTGCGCCTGTTTTGCCTGCTTTGCGGCGTCTTTTCCGCCGCTTTTTTTAGCCGCCCTGATACCGTCCTTTGAGAGCTTTACCGGTTCAAGACCGGCAAACTCCTGCGCCTGCTCAATAATATCAATCGCCTCGACAAGCGCCTCGTCGGACAGCGCGTCATTGCCGTAATCCTCAAACAGCGCGCGGATTTTCAGAACCGTGACCATTGCTTTTTGCTTTATCTCGGTAAGGTCGTAAAAGAAAAACGGAATAACATTCAGTATGGCGCCGATAACCGACGCGATAATCAAAATACCGCCTATTCTGCGGAAATATTCGGTGTCGTAAAGAACGTCATAGACATTTTTGCCGCTGTAGCCGAGCTTCAACGCCACCGCCTCATTAAGTCCCGCCTCCTCATAGATAGCGGGCAGAACAAAACCGGTGGCGAGAGAAATAAGGCTGCCCACAAGCCCGACGGCGACGAACATTCCGTCTATGCGCTCACCCGTGATATAGTGCTGATAGTCGCGTATATCGGCGTTGAGGCTTGGATTTAGAATACTTCCGAGCGTACCCGCGAAATTGTTTACAAATATAAACAGGGTGAAAAGCCAGATTATTTTTTGCAGGTTGCCATACTGAATGACAGGATACATCATAAGTATGAAAACAATATTCAAAAGGTTGGCGACGATAAGCATATTGCGTTTGCCGACAGCCCTTATAACAAACGGTGCGGCGAGCATAGGCCATAAGGACGCATTGCCGCTTATCGCGACTATCAGGGAATAGCTGCCCGCCGAGCAGGCGTCCTGATAGTTGTACAGCCAGGAATGGATATTGCCGAACGAGCCTTCTAAAAAGCCTATCCAGCCCGCACAGGCGATAATCCAGAAGTATTTGTTTCTGGCGACGGCGAGCAGCGCGTCGATAAAGCGCATATGAACGACATGCGTTTTCGCCTGCACGATTTTTTCCCGCGTGTTCACATAGACGAGCAAGGAGAGTATAAAACCGAAAACAATGAACGGCGGATACAGTATGCGGTATACGCGCATATCAAACAGCGTGTTCTCTCCGGTTATCATCCTCGCCAGAAGCGGCAGGACAATATTGGCGACAGAGGGCGAAAAATTTTCAATAACCGCCACTATCGAGCAGACATCCGAGCGCTCTATTGTGTTCGGGGAAAGGACGTTTATAAGGCTTCCGTAGGCGTCGCCGTAAAAGTTATAGAAAAATTGCAGGGCTATATTGAACAGGAGAACGACCGCGCATTTGACGAGGTCGCTCATTTCTTCATACGGCATCCAGATAAAGCCGACGGCTAAAACAGCCGTGGGCAGTCCCATGGACAGTATGTACGGACGGTATTTTCCCTTTTTGTTACGGACGGAGTCAATCATATTCGCCCGAAGGGCGGTCAGCGGAAAATTTATTATGACGCTTATAATATATATGGCATACAGCTGTTTGGGGGCAATGCCTATTGTGTTTCCTATAAGCGTGTTGCCCACATACAGCATCATAGCGGATACGCAATGCGTGACGAGCCTTACGCCCATACCGCCGAAGGAAAGCGAGAATATCTCCTTAAACGTCATATACCGCCCCATAGGCGGCTTGTTCCAGTACAGCCTGAAATCACCGACGGCTTTTACGGCTTTTTGCTTAATTCCCAAACTGTCGCCCCATTTCTCTATTTTCCGCCGTTTTTAATGCGGCGGCTTTTCCGTTGACACATCACGCGAAAATGCGTATAATTTCCGGTAAAGCCGTGCGGAATTGCTTCAATTATATCAGCCCTTTCTTTTGATTGCAATAAAAATATGTTTATACGTTTTTTACTGGATTGTTTAGAACGGAGAAATAAAAGTGAACGACAGAGAAAATCATTTAAAACGAAAACACGCCACAAGCAGTCTCTTGAAGCGCGCCTTTTCTGCAATTACGGCGTGATACTGTAAAAAAGATGCGCCAAAACGCAAAAAAACGACGCGCGCTACGTGAAAAACGGGGTGCGCGTCGTGTATCCGGTTTATACCGGTGGTGCGGGTAAGAGGACTTGAACCTCCATGTCCTTGCGAACATATGAACCTGAATCATACGCGTCTGCCAGTTCCGCCATACCCGCGTAAACGGTTTTTCCGCTCACTCAACATAGCAAAAAACGAAATGAAAGTCAAGACTTTTCTGTTTTTTCAGATTTCATATTTCAAAACGCACATTATTAAATGCCGAAAACAGGCTGTTTCAATCTTTCTTTTTGCTTCATTCTGTGCTATAATCAGTCAATATAATACGGGAGAATTTACTTGTCTGAGGAGCTGTTATGCAAAATACTGTCAATGATAAAAAGAGTTTCGGGCTGTTCGTCCGGTTTTTACATTACTACAAGCCGTATAAACTGATTTTAACGGCGGATTTAAGCTGCGCGGCGCTTTCGACCGCGTGTGAGATGGTGTTTCCGCTTATTGTCCGTCATATCACACAGCGAGCGCAGTCCGGCAGGTTTGAGGGGCTTATACGCACTGTACTGCTGCTGTGCGGCGCATATCTGCTGCTGCGGGTACTCGATACCGCGGCGAATTATTATATGGCGTATACAGGTCATGTGATGGGCGCGAGGTTGGAGGCGGATATGCGCGGCGAGCTGTTCGCGCATTTACAGAGGCTTCCCTTCTCGTATTACGACGATATAAAAATCGGGGACCTGATGTCGCGCGTCACGAACGATTTGTTTGACATAACGGAATTTTCGCACCACTGTCCGGAGGAGTATTTTATAGCCGCAATTAAAATTACGGTTTCTTTCGCCATCCTCGCCTTTATAAACCTTCCTATGACGCTTGTGCTGTTCGCTTTAATGCCGCTTATGGCGCTGTCCGCGCTGGTATTCCGCAAAAAGATGCACGACGCTTTCAAAAAGTCCAGAACACAGATAGGCGTTATCAACGCGGGGCTTGAGGATGCGCTGGCGGGAATACGCGTAGTCAAGTCCTTTGCCAACGAGGAAAGGGAGATAGAGCGTTTCGATAAGGATAACGCGGATTTTGTCGGCATTAAAGCGCGGGCATACCGCTATATGGCGATGTTTCAGGGAGGAATACGCTTTTTTGACGGGCTGATGTATTTATCGGTTATCCTTATCGGAACGGTTTTTATGGTGCGCGGCACCGTGCAGACAGCCGATTTAATCGCGTTTTTACTGTATATCGGAACGCTTTTAACCTCGGTCAGGCGGATAATTGAATTTACCGAGCAGTTCCAGCGGGGTATGACGGGAGTCGAGCGATTTTATGAAATTATAGACACACAGCCGGACATAGCCGATACGGACGGCGCTTCGGATATCGCGCATGTGCGCGGAGACGTTTCCTTTAAAAATGTGACCTTTTCCTATAACAATATGGAAAACGTGCTTGAAAGCATAAGCTTTGAGGTGAAGAGGGGGGAGAGCGCGGCGTTTGTAGGTCCCTCGGGCGGCGGTAAAACCACGCTTTGCAGCCTTATTCCGCGGTTTTACGAGGTGAGCGGCGGCGAAATATGTATCGACGGCGTCAACGTCAGGGATTTCACCCTGTCATCTCTGCGGCGCAGCGTGGGAATAGTCCAGCAGGACGTTTATTTGTTCGGCGGAACCGTCGCCGAAAATATCGCTTACGGCAAACCGGACGCCTCGCGCGCGCAAATTGAGAGCGCCGCCGTAAAAGCGGGCGCCCACGAGTTCATATGCGCGCTGGGAAACGGGTATGATACCTATGTCGGAGAACGCGGCGTCAAGCTGTCCGGCGGGCAAAAGCAGCGCATCTCCATAGCGCGTCTGTTTTTGAAGGACCCGCCTATCCTGATATTGGACGAGGCGACCTCCTCCCTGGACAACGAAAGCGAGCGCGTCGTCCAGGCTTCGCTCGAACTGCTTGCCGAAAACCGCACTACGTTCACGATAGCGCACAGGCTGACGACTATCCGCGGCGCGTCGAAAATTTTTGTTTTGACCGACGACGGAATAGTCGAGTCGGGAAGCCATGAAGAATTGATTGAAAAGGACGGCGAGTACAAAAAGCTGTACAGCCTGTATGTCCGGTGAAACCGATTGGGAGGATTTATGAACATTGTTTTAATCGGAATGCCCGGCTCGGGCAAGAGCACGGCGGGCGTCGTTCTGGCGAAAAAGCTCGGCTGGGACTTTCTTGACACAGACATACTGCTCGCCAAAAAAGAGGGGCGCACGCTTTCTGACATTATCGGCGAGCACGGATATGAGGATTTTCTGCGGCGCGAGGACGAGCTTGGCAGGAGCGTTGAATGTGAAAAGACCGTTATCGCTACAGGCGGCAGTATGCCTTTATGCGGCGGCGCCATGGAAAATCTCGCGCGAAACGGTACCGTGGTTTACCTGCGCGTTCCCGTTTGCGAATTAAAGGCGCGGCTTCCCGAAAATCTTGCCGACAGGGGCGTCGCCGCCCCGTCCTTTGCGGGTATTGAGGACATATACGAAATGCGCCGTCCGTTTTACGAGAAATACGCAGACGCCGTTATTGACTGCGAGGGAAACGCCGACAGCGTCGCCGAGCAGATAACGCGCGCTTTATTTTGATATTTTTGTTTGTAAATCCCAATAATATATGATACAATTGCAAAGCATAAATCGCGGGGTGTTTTAAATGATAAAGATTGAAAACCATCTTGGAATAATTGAGATTAGCAAGGAGTATTTTTCCTCGCTTATCGGCAACGCGGCGTCCTCGTGCTTCGGAGTCGCGGGAATGGCGAATAGCAACGCGCGGCAGAATATACGCTCCTTTTTCTTCCGGACGCGTCATTATATCGATCAGGGCGTGAACGTTTTTAAGGACGGCGACGGGCTGATTGTAGACCTTCATATCGTCATTTCCTACGGACTTAATATATCCGCAATCGTCAAAAGCATCGTGAACAAGGTTCGCTACACCGTAGAGGAGGCGACGGGACTTGAGGTCAGAAAGGTCAACGTGTTCGTGGACTCGATGATTTAAGGCGTATCGGGTTCAGCTCCGGTCGGATTAAGGCGATTTCACGAAAATGCTTGGTGGAGTGTTTGATTTGTTAGACGGAAAAGCTTTGAGAGACGGCATTTTGTCCGCCTCAAACAATATAAGCAATTACAGAAAGAGCGTGGACGCCCTCAACGTGTTCCCGGTTCCGGACGGGGACACGGGCACCAATATGTCGCTGACAATGGCAGCCGCCGCACGCGAGCTTGAGCGCCTGCGCGACGGCGTTACGGTATCCGAGGTTGCGCAAACCGCCGCATCCGCCCTTTTAAGAGGGGCGAGGGGTAACTCGGGCGTTATCCTCTCGCTTATTTTCCGCGGCATTGACGCGGGGCTTAAAGGCGTTAAGGAAACGGACGCCAAAACCTTCGCGCTTGCTTTAAACATCGGCGTGGACAATGCCTATAAGGCCGTTATGAAGCCTACGGAGGGTACTATTCTCACCGTGGCGCGTCTTTTCACAAAAAAAGCCATCGCCGCATCCGACGACTTTGAAAAGCCGTTTTCCGAGATATGGTCACAAGCGGTCGTTACGGGTCAGGATGCTCTTGAGGATACGCCCAACATACTGCCCATCCTGAAAAAAGCGGGCGTTGTGGACGCCGGAGGGCAGGGGCTTATGTATATTTTCAGAGGGATGGAAAGCGTGTTCTCCGGTTGCGGCGTTATCGGCAAAGAGGACAAGGGGGATAAAGCCGAGCAACCCAAAGCCGCCGCCCGACAGTCCGGCGAGGATATACGCTTTGCCTACTGTACGGAGTTTTTGATTGCGCGCGGTAAGGAAAAGGAGAACTCTCCCGCGCTGCTTCGCGCATATCTCGAATCTGTGGGCGACTGCGTTGCGGTGGTTGAGGACGACTCCGTTATAAAGGTTCACTGCCATTCGAACGAGCCCGGTAACGTCATACAGACCGCGCTCAAATACGGTCCGCTTATAAATATAAAAATTGATAATATGCGCGAGCAGTACGAGGATATATCCCGCGGCGCGTCAAATTCTGATTATCCGGCGGCAAAAACGGAAGAAAGCCTTGACGGGACTATACAGGAAAAGCGTTTCGGAATAGTGGCGGTAGCCTGCGGCGCGGGAATTGAGCAGGTCTTTTCGGATATAGGGGCAAACAGAACAGTCAGCGGCGGTCAGACGATGAACCCGAGTACCGACGATATTTTAAGCGCCGTTGAAAAGGTTCCCGCCAAGGAAATATTTATTCTTCCGAACAATAAAAACATTATTATGGCCGCCGAGCAGACCGTGCCTCTGTCGGACAAAATCATACGCGTGCTTCATACGCGCACCATTCCCGAGGGTATAGCCGCCGCCCTGTCTTTTGACGACAGCCTTACGGGAGAGGAAAACCACCTGAATATGACGAAGGCGGCGGAGAGGGTTTCCACCGCTCTCGTCACATATGCCGCGAGGGACAGCAAAATAGGCGCGCAGACCGTGAAGCAGGGGCGCGTTTTGGGCATTGAGAACGGCAAGATAACCGCGGTGGAGGACTGTCCCTTACAGGCGGCTTTAAAAACGGTAAAACACCTTGTCCGCAAAAACACCTCTCTCATAACGGTGTATTACGGCGAGGAAATTAAAGAGGAGCAGGCAAACGAGCTTATCGACGCGCTGAACCAGAGGTTTGGCAGGGAGTGCGAAATAGTCTGTGTAAACGGCGGTCAGCCGGTCTATTACTATATTATTTCCGTCGAATAAGAAAGGCGTCTAAAAAGCTATGTACAATCCCGATACAAGGCTTCAATACTTAAAGGGCGTCGGCGAGACGCGCGCCGGGCAATTCGCAAAGCTCGGGCTGTACTCGGCGGGCGCCCTTTTGCGCTATTATCCGCTAAGGTACGAGGACTGGAGCCGGATAGTGCCGATATATGACGCGCCGATAGACGAGACGTGCTGTATCAAAGCGATAGTTTCCCATCCCCCCCTCGGGGCTAAGACAAAGGGCGGTACATTGATTTATAAAACGAGCGTTACAGACGGCTCCGATATTTTAAATCTCACCTTTTTTAACAACAAGTACGTCGTAAACCAGCTAAAAGAGGGTGAGGAATACCTTTTTTTCGGCAAACTCACAAAAAACCGCTACGGCGCAGTCGAAATGCTCTCGCCCGCCTTTATAAAAGCACAGGGCGGCGATAGAATACGCCCTATATACCGCCGGAGCGGGACGCTTAATTCAAAATTCATAGAGCGCTGCGTCGGTCAGGCTCTTTCGGAGATGAAAGGAAGCATAGCGGAAACGCTGCCCACGGAGCTCATAAACAAATACCGTCTGCCACCGCTTGAAACGGCGCTTAACAACATTCATTTTCCCGAAAGCGACGCCGCTTTGGACGCCGCTAAACGGCGGCTTGTATTTGAGGAGCTTTTAGTTTTACAGCTCGGTCTTTTTAGGATGAAAAGCGGAAGCAGAAGCCTAAAAGCGCCCTCTCTTGCCAAGGATTTTACGCAAGCCTTTTTATCTTCCCTCCCGTTTACGCCGACAGACGCGCAGAAAAGATGCGTTTTTGAGGCGGCTTCCGATATGGCGGGGACTTCGCCGATGAACAGGCTGCTTTCGGGCGATGTCGGCTCGGGCAAGACAGCCGTCGCGGCGGCGCTTATGTACAGCGCGCATAAAAACGGTTTTCAATGCGCGATGATGGTCCCGACAGAGGTTCTTGCCGCACAGCACTATAACACCCTCTCTAAAATGTATGAAAACACCGGTATCTGTGTCGAGCTGCTTACGGGAAGCACTCCGGCGAAGGAAAAAAAGAGGATAAAAGGGGCTCTGCTGAACAAAGCCTGCCATATCGTCGTAGGCACTCACGCAATCATACAGAACGACGTCGAATTTTCAAGCCTCGGGCTCGTTGTAACCGACGAGCAGCACCGCTTTGGCGTAACCCAGCGGGCGGCGCTCGGCAGGAAGGGCGAAAGCCCTCATGTCCTCGTTATGTCCGCGACTCCCATCCCCCGCACGCTCGCTATGGCTCTTTACGGCGATCTTGACATATCGCTGCTCGACGAAATGCCGGCGGGCAGGCTGCCCGTCAAGACCTATCAGGTATCCGCGGCGTACAGGAACAGGATTTACGCTTTTATAAAAAAGCACCTTGACGCGGGGCGGCAGGCGTTCGTGATCTGCCCCCTTGTCGAGGAAAGCGAGAGCCCGCTTGTCCCCGCCGTCCGGTATTTTGAGTTTTTAAGGGACACTCATTTCAAAAATTACGGCGTGGGACTGCTGCACGGTCAGATGAAAGCAAAGGAGAAGGACGCCGTGATGGAAAGCTTCGTAAGCGGTAAGGTTAATCTGCTCGTCTCAACAGTCGTAATAGAGGTCGGCATAGACATTCCGAACGCCTCCGTTATGCTTATTGAAAACGCCGAACGCTTCGGTCTTTCCCAGCTGCATCAGCTTCGCGGCAGGGTGGGCAGGGGAAAAGAACGCTCCTTTTGCATCCTCGTATCGGACGCGCAGAATAACGAGGCGCTCGAACGCTTTGACATACTGTGCAAGACGAACGACGGCTTCAAAATCGCCGACAAGGACCTTGAGATGCGCGGTCCGGGCGATTTCTTCGGCAGCCGCCAGCACGGCCTGCCCGAAATGCAGATAGCGAACCTGATGACCGACTCGAAGGCTCTGCTCGAGGCGGGCAGGGCGGCAAGGCTCATTATTGAGGCCGACCCGCTCTTACAGGAAGAAAAACATAAGGGGCTTTCACTTGAAATCGAAAGACTCTTTACGGCGATATAAAGGAGAAAATACAATGGAAAAAATAGAGAGCTTCAAGGTAGACCACACCGCTCTTAAAAGAGGTATGTATATTTCAAGGGTTGACGGCGACATCGTCACATACGACATCCGTATGCGCGTCCCGAACGCGCAGCACGTTCCGAACGCACAGCCTGTTATGGACAACGCCTCTATCCATACGGTAGAGCATCTGTTCGCGACGTTCGTCAGGAACAGTGAGCATAAAGAAAATATCATTTATTTCGGACCGATGGGCTGCAGGACGGGCTTTTACTTTATCACCCGCGGCCTTTCGCACGGCGACGCTTTGAAGCTTACCGTAAAAGCGCTCAAATTTATTTCGGAATATGAGGGCGAGGTCCCGGGCGTCAGCGCCGCCGAATGCGGGAATTACAGGGAACACGACTTACAGGGAGCGAAAGCCGAGGCGAAGGCGCAGTACGAGCTGCTGAAGGGTTGGGCACAGGGGATGATGGAGTATAACGGTTGGGATATGGCAAATTGAGGGCGGCAAAGCCACCCTCAATTTAAGTTGCAAGCTGCAAGTTGGAAGTTGCAAGTTTTGGAACCTGCGGTTGGCATTATAATTCAAAGGCTTTCGGCGGATGTGAAATATATTCACATTCGCTTTTTTTTACAAGATGTTTTTGTCAGATCTCGTCTATGTTTTCCGCAAGCACCTTGGCTATGCGGTTGAATTTTTTACGCGCTTCGGCATCGTGCTTCTTTAAGATGGCGTCGATATTCGCGAGCGCGTTGTCGTTAGGATTGATACCGTCTATGATCAGCGAGTCAAGGCTGACGCCTAAACATTTTGCTATTTTATACGCGGTTTCGAGCGAAAGGCTTCGGGAACCGCGTTCTATATGCCCCAAATAGGAGGTCGATACATCGCACAACTCGGCAAGCCTGTCCTGCGTAAGGGCGTTCTGCTGCCGAAGCTCCTTTACCCTTTGCCCTATAAGAAAATAGTTCAGGCTCTTCATTTACATCACCTTAATAATTATATCAATTTGGGGCTTGACAAAATAGTGACTATTAGTGTAAAATTATGACAAATAGTGTCTCTAACATAAAATATGATTGACGGGGGTAAAGGTTATGAAAAAACCGGTACAGCGACTGTTGGCAATTGTTCTCGTATCATTGTTGTTACTGTCCTCGGGACCGCTTGGTGGGTTTGTTGGGCTTGATTTAATAGACTTTGGTGTTAAGGCGAAAGCTGCGGGGTATAATCCGTCGGCTGCGCTTGCCTATGCCGCCTCACACTGGAACGACGGAGTTGGTCTTTGTGCCGAGTTTGTCTCGAACTGTTTAAAAGCAGGCGGAGTAAATGTAATGCAGACTGTATGTGACAATTTGTATAACACTTTGGTAAACAATGGTTACGGAACGGCTTATACACTCGCGACAGCGAATTCGAAAATTCCTATGGCTTCAAACAGTGGCAAGTTAGATCCCGGCGATCCGGTATTTTTCTATTGTAATACATGCAAAAGCTTTTCTCATGTTGTTTTATGCGGAGGTACTGACGGCAGTGGGTACATGACAGATTACGCGCATAATAAAGCCCACAATAATACGACATCATATGTCAACTGGGCTTGTGATAAATGTAAAACTGTGAATTGGACAATTAAATCCGTTCACATGATAAAAACACAAGTTCCCGCACCTGTTACCCCTGTGTTTACAACCACACAGACGACATTTACCGCAGGTATAGTTTTTAATATATGCTGGAATGTGCAAAACGGTGTAAATTATTGCTATACCTTATATAAACCATCGGGAGAAGTCGTAATACAAGGTGAATGCTATGATCATATAACGGTTATGCTTGCAGCAGGAAGTTATAAGCTTGTTGTAGCGGCATATAATTCTCTCGGCGAAGTATTCGGCGAATATGATTTTACAGTAGTAAAAATGTCGACTCCGACAGTATATACCAATAATCAAACATATCCTACAAATTCATCTGTTACAGTCTATTGGTCAACAACAGCAGGAGCAATAGGTTATTACATTAATATATATAAAAATGGAACGCACATAATATCAACTGATTTAGGAACTAATACAAAATATACTAACACTTTTGGCGATGGTAAATATGATGTATATGTTGAAGCAATAAACTCGGGAAGCTCCTCAGACGCGGGTTATTGTTCATTTACAGTTGGCATATATAGCATATCTTACAACTCCAACGGAGGAAGCGGTGCGCCATCCGATCAGACGAAGATATATGGAACGGATATAACGCTTTCTTCCGACAAGCCAACAAAGAGCGGGTATACGTTTACCGGCTGGAACACGAAAGCGGACGGGAGCGGGACAGCATACGCGTCCGGCGCAACTTATACCGCGAACGCGAACCTGACGCTTTATGCCCAGTGGACGGCGGTGACGCTTAATTCCATAGCGATAAAAACCAATCCTACAAAAACAAGCTATAATGTCGGCGATACGCTGAACACGGCGGGTCTGACGCTTACCGCCACATACAGCGACAGTACGACACAAACTGTTTCAAGCGGCTTTACCTGTACTCCAACCACGCTGAACACCGCCGGAACGCAGAAAATAACCGTTACATATCAAGGCAAGACCGCGACCTTCAACGTGACGGTTGTTGACAATACGGCTTCGGCGAAATATACTGTGTCCTCCGCGAAAGCCGCGCCGGGCGGGACGGTTGTTTTGACCGTTTCAGTAGCCAACAACCCCGGCATCATTTCGCTTCGCAATACGGTCACGTTCGACGGAACCGCTTTAGAGCTTATCAAGGTTGAAAACTTAGCCCTCTTGAACGGCTACACCACGCCGTCTCCGACGATGACCTCTCCTTATACATTGCGCTGGGCGGACTCCTTCGCGACGGTCAACAACACGAAAAACGGCGCGCTTGTAAAGCTGACGTTCAAGGTTAAGGATACGGCTCCGATAGGCTCCTATACGGTGACAGCCGTCAATACGGAAGCGCGAAATGTAAACGGCGATACGGTGGCGTTCGCGTCCGGAGTCGGTACAGTGACGGTTACCAATGTCGTCTCGGGAGACGCCGACGGCGACGGCGAAGTCACCGACTGGGACGCCATTCTGCTCAACCGTTATCTCGCGGGCTGGAACGTTACAATCAACGAAGCGGCGTGCGACGTTTCGGGTAACGACGGAATAAACGACTGGGACGCCATAGTCCTTGAGAGATATCTCGCGGGCTGGAACGTAATCTTTCTTCCAAATGACCCTGTAGATCCTGATTGGTTTTGATAGAGACGCCTCGCAGACTGGAACATCACACTCGGTTAAAAATTAGGAGGTTTCAGATATGAAAAAAATAGTATCCGCATTCTTTGTACTCTGTCTGACAGTTTCAATTCTTTCGTCTCCGATTACCGCTTTTGCGGCTTCGCCTTCGTATACGCTTGAGGGAAAGACCGTTTCCCCCGGCGAGACCTTTACAATAGATATCGGCATTAAAGACAATCCCGGTATCATATCGCTGAGGTTATCAATAACATACACAGAAGAGCTTACCCTTTTAAGCGTTGCGAATAAGGGCTTGCTGAACGGCTGGACGGCACCTTCGGCAACGGTATCCTCTCCGTACACGCTGCGCTGGGCGGACTCGCTGGCGACAGAAAACAACATGGCGAACGGAAATATTATAACGCTTACCTTCAAGGCTAAGGATACCGCAGCCGCGCTCTCGCCGGATATACTGATTTCGCATATTGAGGCAAGAAACGCGTCCGGCGTTAAGGTCGATTTCTCCGGTGTATCCGCTAAAATCAAAATCGTACCTAAGGTACAGGAAATACAATTGAAACCGGACGCCGGGCTTCAAATCAACAGCGGTTTAGGCACTCTTACGGGCGTAAACGCGGATACGACAGCCGCGAACATACTCTCACAGTTCAGCGGCGGGGATATTGGTATATACAAAGACGGCATAAAGCTTAAAAATAACGACCTTGTCGGCACGGGCTGCGAAATCAGGCTTATGGACGGCGGCGAAATCCTGGACTCGCTGACAATAGTCGTAAAAGGCGATCTTGACGGCGACGGAAAGGTCAATGTTCCGGACGCGAGAAAGGCGCTTCGCGCCGCGGTCAAGCTTGATACCATAAGCGACTTCCAGTCGCTCGCCGCCGACGTGGACGGCAGCGGGAAGGTTGAGGTTCCCGACGCAAGGTTAATCCTGCGCGTAGCGGTGGGACTGCAAGGTTTTTAAATTGAAGGGCGGCTTTGCCGCCCCCAATTTAAGTTGGAAGTTGGAAGTTGGAAGCGGCAAGT
>CAZQXZ010000037.1:0-12934 GCA_964597515.1 uncultured Eubacteriales bacterium
CATACGCTTTCGCCCTTTTTACTGTTCCCGATTTTATTGAAGCCGTCGTTCCAGTCGCCGCCTCTGATAAGCAGAAGCCCTCGCTCGCCTTTTAGATTTATATCCGGATTGCCGTCAAAACAGCGTATAAGAGAACGCTTGCAGTGTTCATAAACAGTCGCCTTTTCGCATCCAAAGGTATACAGCGAATATCTGTCCTCCTCGCCGTGCGCCAAGCTTTCTCCTGTTATAAACGGTATTTCCGTTTCAAGCAGCCCGATATCGCCGGTTTTTGCGGCATATTCGATTACCGCGTACGGAAGCCACAAATAGTCGTCCGAGCAGGCGGTGCGGACTCCGCGGTAGCCCTCACTCCCCAGCGGGTGCCACCAGTGCAGCACGTCGCCCTCGGGAAACTGAACGGCGCAGCAGCGCATAATCTGCCTTTTGCAATATATAGGGTCCGTAAGAATAAGCGACACGGAGTCTTGAAGCTGGTCCCTGTACCCAAAGGCGCCTCCCGACTGATAGAAGCCTGTCCTCGAATAAAGTCTTGACGCGATTATCTGATGTTTTAAAAGCGAGTTGTAAAATTTATTCAGATTTTCGTCGGGTGTGATTATCACAATATTGTTTTGATTGCCGCTGTTAGGTTTTGTCCCGACTGAGCTTATTTTTACGGCGCTGTCGGCCGTTCTTCCGAAAGCAAGGACGAAAGCCGCGCCGTTTTCCCCGCCCGAGTTAATGTTTACCGTTTTTCCGACGGCGGCGCAGACCCCTTCCGAAAGAGACAATGAGTTTCTCCAGCTGCCGGACAGCACATCAGCGCGGTTAGTGGTGTAAAGCTCCGTTCCCTCACATACCGAAAGGGCTGTAAAGCCCGAATACTGTCGGGATATGTTGTCTGTTATCAGCAGGCAATTTCCCGAAACCGTCGGTTTAATATTGCCGGCGGGACTTGTTACAGGTTCGCAGTAATATAGCAGACATACGCTTATTTCGGACTTCCCGCCGTTTTTCAGGCGTACAGAAACTGTTTTTTTCATCCCTTTTTCCGGTACCCTGACAGTCATAATATACGAAAGCCCGTCAAAACTCCCCTCATATGACGCAAAGGTTTCACCGAATGTTACGTCGGCGTTTTTGGCGAGGTCATATATTTTCCCGTTATATTTGGCGAACAGTATTTCGCCTCTGTTATCTGTCCTTGTATCGTTAAACCACGGCGTCAGCCTGTTTTCAGACGAGTTCACGGCATAAGTGAAGCCCAGCGACATATCGGATACGAGCGTTCCGAAGGACATATTGCAAAGCGCGTGGCACCACGGCAGATTGGGTTTTGAACAGATACGGTAATTTCCGTTTTCATCGTAGCCGTCCGTCATATTACCGATTGAGCCTGCCGCGTATATTTTGGCGGGCTTGTACATACGGGGAGGAAATCTGAGCCGCTCTCCGGTCAGAGAGGCGATACAGCACGCCGCAGCTTTGAGCGTTTCATCCGTTTTTTCGGGAAGCGACGCCAAATCGAGCAGATGGATAAGCCCGCCGCCTCTGTCGTCCTGATGGATTTTACACTCACGGAGCATCATACGCAGTCTTTCGCACATCGGCGAACCGTATTCTCCGCCCTCGTCATAAGCGATGACCACATCGGTTTCCACCGAGTATTTTCTAAGCTTCTCGCAAAGCTGTATATAAGGCTTTAAGCGCGTCAAATCGTCGTTTTTTGTAACCCTCGCGTATATGATTGGATTGTCGCCGGAAATGCCCGCTTTCCAAAGGTCGTCTATACGGTACGCGCTTTTCATTACGGCGTTCAGACGCTCGCGCGAGCATTCCTTTGTGTAGAAAATATAAGGAAGCACGGAATTGGATATTATTCCGTCAAGGCTGCTTTGGCTGAACGCGCAGGATGCTAAGTTTTCATATCTTACGGGACCGAGCCTTTTGGCTTTGAGTGCCAGCTCCGTGACCTCCGTCCTGTTGGAGCCGCCTATGATAAACATCGAAACGCTTATTTGCTGCTTTGGCTCTATCTTTACGGGTACACCGAAATAGCAGCATTTGTCCACGCTGTTTTCACCCTGTTCAACGGTTTCGCGCCCGACGTCGGCGAGAGAAAAAACCCCGTCGGGTCTTTGTAAAACACTTTCCCTGTCAAAAACCGTTATATGCCTTTGCGGCGTAAAAAAGCCGACTGAAAGCCAGGCGCTTTCGCCCCCCGACCTGTTTCTTTTATAAAAAACGGCTATCTCGTTTTCTTTATCGTAATAGCTTTCAACAAATATTTTTGAAAAGGCGGGATGCGCCCTTTCATCGGCGGCGTTCGACAGCGAAGGCTCAAAATATATTCCGAGTTCGCCTCTGACAGTACTCCTTGAATTGTTTTTTATGCCGAATACGCGCTGCTCCCCGCTCGTCCTTGAAAATACGCCCACCGTCTCTGTGCATTCAAAAAACCCGAGCTTTGAGGCAAATTTAACGCAGCTTCCCGTAAACTCGGCTGAAAACGACGCCTTCGAGTGATAATCGGCACAGCGCGTAAACGGAATGTTTGTGCCGCCGAACCTGAAATTCGCCGCAACCCCGTCGGGACGGCGAAGTATGTCGTCGCTTCTCCTGTTGACGCAAAGCCCGTTATACATCGAAAAGCCCGAACCGCAATCGGATATGAACGCCGACCACTGGGAATTGGAATAAGCCCTGACAGCCGGCATCAGCGGCGAAATATTGTCTGTTGCGTATACGCCGTTTGTAACCCTGAGACTTCGCTGGGGTATTTCTTTTTTATAGACGTCGTTAAATACCGCCGCTCCGGGCTGGATTTTTTCGTGCAGAAGGAACTCGCCCGCGGACATCTCCTCGTCAAGCATAAACCTTTTTTGCAGAATGTTGTCTTTAAGGGCGTTCAAAACGCTCAGCAGACTCATACCTATATGGTGCGCCATAAAGGTTTTAACGACGCAGTAACCCTGATTTTCAGTCCTTTCGGGCGTGAAATCAACCGCTTCAAAAAACCCAAATCTTCCGACGGCGTCGTATTTTTCAAGCTTCCTTAAATTTTTCATAGCCGTTTCCGGCTGGAACGGAAGCAGCAGAAAAGCGGAATACGGCGATATAACGGTATCCGCGCTCATTCCTTTTTTGAGCGCTAATTTCTGCGCTCCGTGCGCTTTGTACTGATAGTCAAGCTTGTTGTCAAACGCGTAAAAGCAGCTTTCCGACATACCGAACGGTATATCCTTTTTTCTGACCGCCCTTCTCTGACAGCGCGAGCAGTACCTCAGCGACTCGTAACCGAGCGTTCCCCTGTAAGACGGAATGAAAAGGTATGGCATAAAATACTCGAACATCGTACCCGTCCACGACAGAGGACCCGTATAATTGCCGTCGCTCGAAAGCATTCGCGAAAGGTTTCCCCAGAGCTTTTTTGTAACGAGTCGCGCGCTTATTGCGTAATAGGCGGTCATACGCGCCTCGCTCATAAACAAATCATAATAGCTTTCGCTGCGCTTACCGTTCTCGACGTCAATTCCTATTGAAAAAAGCTTTCTCCGCTCATTGAAGAACGCGGTGATATCCGTATCGCAAATCAGTTTTGTTATCCTGCCGATGTGGGACTTCAGCTCCGGATACTGTGAAACGTATTCGAGCAAACCCTGACGCAGCGTTACAAGGCAGCACAGGAAATTTCCGCTGTCAACCGTCGAGGCGTATCTCGGATGAAGCGGTTTGAGCGTTTCGGTGCCGTACCAGTTCAGAAGGTTCCCCTTGTACTTTTCAAGTTTCTCTACCGAGGACAGCGTGCCGTCTATTTTTTTGCAGAGCTGAGCCGTATCGATAAAGCCTAAATCCCGCGCCGCAAGGCACGACACGAGCATAAGCCCGATGTTAGTCGGCGAGGTTCTGTGAGCCGTCCTGAACACGGGCGCTTCCAGAAGGTTATCGGGCGGAAGATAGTTGTCGCCCGGACCGCAAAGCATATCGAAGTATTTCCACATCGCCGCCGCGTGAGAGAGCAGCTTCTCCCTTGAAAAGTCACTCAGACTCTCCTTCTCAAAGGTTTTTTCCTTTCCTAAGCTTTTAGATATCAGCGGGGATATGATATAAAGAAAACCGAGGGTTATAACAAGCGGGTTTCCGGTCAAAGCCATTATTATTCCCGTTATCATCGAGGGAAGGAAGCTCTTGAAATACGACGTCTTTTCAGAGGATTTTTCACTGTCCGACGCCACAGTCCACTGAAGCAGGTTTTTCTTGCTGCGAAGACGACCGAGCGCCGTTATTATTGCGGTAAAACAGGTGTAGGCGTTTTGTATGAGCAGCATAAGCCACAACAGCGA
The DNA here is from genome assembly GCA_964597515.1 of uncultured Eubacteriales bacterium. GTDB lineage: Bacteria > Bacillota > Clostridia > Oscillospirales > Acutalibacteraceae > DTU089. The sequence continues at coordinate 4,326 of CAZQXZ010000037.1, forward strand.
TAACGCCAAATCCGCTTTGGCGACCGGAAACGTATCCGAGTAAAAACGCCTCGAAAGCATAGGCGTTCCGTTGCGCACAAAAGCTCTTGCCGCGCTGAACAGACCGCGCGCCGTTACCGCCATAAACCACGCTGTTTTTGTATCAAATAAAGGCGATAGGAGAAGAAGCGCCGCGATAAAAACGGGAGTCAGACTGCGCCTTAAGTTGTCAAACAGCTTGTATCTTGAAAGACGGTCAAGGGATACCGTCCTGCCCTCTTGCGTTTTAACTCTCTTTTTCAGATAAACGATATTCTGCCAGTCGCCCCTTATCCAGCGGTGCTGACGGTCAAAATACGCTTTCGAATTTGTTACTGCGGCGTCTGTAAACTCCACGTCCGACACATACGCGGTTCTTAACAGCTCGCCCTCAAGGATATCGTGGCTTAAAATTTGCTGCTTGGGAAACGCCCCTTCAAGTACCGTAAACGCCGCTTCGATATCAATAAGCCCTTTGCCGCAGAACGAGCCGCGCGAAAACAAATCCTGGTACCTTTCGGCTGCGCTTAGGTCGTAAACGCTTATTCCGCATACTCCGCCGACAGTCTTTGAAAAAAGCGTCGGTTCGCCCGAGAGAAGCGACGTCCCGATATACGGCGCGAAAATGCCGTACCCGCTTTCAACAGTCTTGGTTTCCCTGTTGATTTTCGCCCTGTTCAGAGGATGCGCCGCTATTGCCGTTAGCTGTGACACGGCGTCCATCGGAAGGCGCGTATCCGAATCGAGCGCGCATATATATTGGTATGTGCCTATATCGTCCGTGTCGCCCTTAAAACAAATAAAATCGGAGCTAACCCCTTTAACGGCTCTGATGATTTCGGTTATAGCGCCGCGTTTTCGCTCATAACCGGTGTATTCGTTTTGCGTCTGTGAAAACTTTCTGCGCCTTACGGCAAGCATAAAGCCTCCGCCGTATTTGTTGTTCAGCGCGTCAATAACCCGCAGGGAGGCGCAAATATCAGCCTCGTCCTCAGGCCTTGTCGGCATATCGGAGCTTCGCATATCCGCGAGGGCGCAGATTTTAACGTTCTGAACGCCGTTTGTTTTCTTTAATTGCTCAAGGCTTTTCCGAAGCCCTGCCGCCTTGTGCGCCGAGGGAAGCAGCATCGATACCACTATAAGCGTTTTGTTTTGCGCCGATACGGACGGTTTTTCTTCCATTCTCGGCAAGTATGAGACCGGTATTTTAAACTGCGCGAAATAATCCGTAATGCACTTCGTTATTTCCCACAGCGGAAAATACGCCAAAATAATGAAAAGAACGTTATTCAAAAATACGCCGGCAGAAACGGCGGCGATAAGCGGCAGCAAAGCCTCCAAGATGAGAAACGCCGCGCCGCGCCGTCTTCTGTCTTTTGAGAGCGCCATAAGCTCGCCGATATGAACCCCCTTTTCATCGGCTTGTGCCACTAATCGGTTTGCAAGCTCGCTTTCGCTTATACCCTTTTTTTTCGCCTGTTTATATACATACTCCCTATATATACGCCTCGTTTTTTCCCCCATATTCGGGTATATGCCGCATTTTTCCGACGAAAGCGTTTTTTCAACCGCGCTGCAAATCTCGATTATCTCGCCGAAATCTATATCCTCAAGCTGTGTAAACGACTTAATTGAGTTGCTCAGAAGCGGCGCGTCCGACGTTTTGCACGCCTTCGCGCAGCAAGTGATAAGGGCCGCCCGCAAGGCGGCTTTAAGAAAGAACAGCTCCGAGGCGAAAAGCCCCGCCTCGTCAAGCCGGTCTATAAGCGTTTCTCTGTCGGGCAGCGAGCCCGCGGCAAGAATACCGAGCGAAACGCTGTAACAGCGCGGCAAGCCGTCCCTGTCCGGCGGCAGGTGCAGCGATGATTTTATGCTTTTTACGGCATACCGGCAGTTTCGCTCAAGCAGATAATAATTATCGCACAGCCAGAGCGAAAAATCCGTATCGCATTTCTGTATTTCGGCCTTATACGATTTACGTATTTCGCGCAGTTCGTTCTCGAGCTTCTGTATCAAATGCCTGTTGACGGAATTCACACTTATTTTTTCCTTTCGGATTTTTGCTTAGTTTTACCGAAAGAAAGAAAAATAACCGAAAAGATATTCATATTACGCCTAAAAAACCGTTTTAAATACTCTATAACATCACGCAAAGGCGTTATATTTATCGGATAATTTTTATTTTGTGAAAAACCTCCAAAAATTATCGTTTATTTTTGTAAGAAAATATTAAGATAAAGCTTGAAAAGGAGAAAAAATACAATATAATGTAATTATGTACTTGATATAATCAAGATACTGTGGTTTCTAATAAATAACGGAGGCTGTTTTATGAACAAAAAACTTAAAATCGGTATTATCGGCTGCGGCGGCATAGCGAATGGCAAGCATATGCCGGCGCTTAAAAAAATCTCCGAGGTGGAAATGGTCGCCTTTTGCGACATCATTGAGGAAAAAGCGGAAAAGGCCGCTGATTTTTTCGGCACAGACGACGCAAAATTTTATACGGATTACAAAAAGCTTCTGGAGGATAAGAGCATCGACGTCGTTCACGTCTGCACGCCTAACCGCTCGCACAGCTTTATTACCGTGGACGCTCTGAACGCGGGCAAGCATGTCATGTGTGAAAAACCGATGGCAAAAACATACGCCGACGCGAAGCTGATGTACGACGCCGCCGTCAAATCAGGCAAGAAGCTGACAATCGGCTACCAGAACAGGCAATCCCCCGAAAATCTATATGTCAAAGCGGTCTGCGACAACGGCGAGCTTGGTGAAATCTATTTTGCCAACTCCTACGCCATACGCCGCAGAGCAGTTCCCACCTGGGGCGTATTCCTCAACGAATACGAGCAGGGCGGCGGTCCTCTTATCGACATCGGCACGCACGCGCTTGACCTCACGCTTTGGATGATGGACAACTACACGCCGAAAATGGCGGTCGGCAATACTTTTAAAAAGCTCGGAGAGCAAAAGAACACCGCCAACGCCTGGGGAGACTGGGACCCTGAAAAGTTTACGGTCGAGGATTCGGCTTTCGGCTACATAGTTATGGAAAACGGAGCGGTCATAAATCTGCAAACGAGCTGGGCGCTCAACGTAGCCGACACGCCCGAGGCGAGGTTTGTCGTCTGCGGAGACAAGGGCGGCGCGGACACGCTTGACGGCGTTCGCGTCAATTATGTAAAGAACAGCCGGCAGGTCATTGAAAAGCCTAACCTCAAGGACGGCGGCGTGGCTTTTTTCGAGGGCAAGGGCGGCGGCTCCTCTTCCGAAATAGAGGCGCGCAGATGGATTAACTCTATTCTTGAGGATACAGACCCATGCGTAATGCCCTATCAGGCTCTTACGGTGACAAGGATACTCGAAGCTATTTACACCTCGGCAAGGACGGGCAAGCCCGTGTATTTTGACGACTGATAAGCATTTTGAAAGGATTGATAATATGTCAATGAGTCTCGGTATAATCTCTGCGTATGACGACGAGGGATTTAAACAGGCAAAAGAGCTTGGACTTGAATTTATTGAGATTTGTTATAATGTCGGCAGCGACTGCGTAAAATTCTCAGAGGAAATCCTTCCCGCCCTTTTACAGCGCACGAAAAAGTACGGCGTCGCGATTGGCTCTATCGGCAGATGGGGTTCCGATAAAATTGACAAAAACGGCGCCATTATTGAGGAGGAGCTTAATAACAGCTATCTTTTGATTGACGCGTGCGGCGCGCTCGGCTGCAGGGTTTTCGTCACGGGCGTAAATTATGTCGAAAGCTTCTCGCTCTATGAGAACGCCGCTTTCGCCGTCGGATTTCTTGAAAAGCTTATAGCCCGCGGAAAGGAAAAGGGCGTCGATATCGCGGTTTATAACTGCGACTGGAACAACTTCATAATAGACCCGCCGTCGTGGGAGCTAATCCTCGGTTATCTAAAAGACCTCGGCATAAAATATGACCCGTCCCACTGTATAAACACGGGCAGCGGCAAATATATCGACGAAACCGCAGTGTGGGGAAAGAGGTTTTATCACGTGCACATTAAAGGTACCGTCAATACGAAGGAATGCGGTCACATAGACGACCCGCCCGCGGGTCTTGACGATATTAACTGGGGTTCGTTTATGTCCGTGCTTTACAGAACGGGTTATAACCGCACTTTAAGCATTGAACCGCATTCCGGCACATGGAGAGGTGCTCTCGGCGACTGGGGCGTTAAATACAGCGTTGATTATATTAAAAAAATGATTTACGGAGGTGTCTGATATTATGAAATTTGCCGTTCAGCTTTATTCCGTGCGCGACCATATTAAAAACGGCGACGATATGCTGAAAATCCTCGGCAAGGTTAAGGAGCTCGGCTTTGAAGGCGTCGAGTTCGCCGGATATTTTGACCTTCCGGCGGAAGCTCTCAGGGATAGGCTTGACGAGCTTGGGCTTACAGCCGTCGGAACGCATATAGGGCTTGACAATTACAAGCCTGAAAACCTTGAGGAAACGTTGACCTTCGGCAGGGCGCTCGGTATGAAAACCATGGGTGTCGGCGGCGCGAACCATTCAACGAAAGCTGCCTGCGTGAACATAGGCGAAACGCTCGGCAACGCGACAAAGGTCGCCGAAAAGGACAGCATTGTGATGTACTACCATAACCACAGCGACGAGTTCAAGCCGCTCCTTCTTTCCCGCGAGCTGCCCATAGACATTATCAAGGCGCGCACTAAGCTCCAGGTAGATACATATTGGAGTTTTCACGCGGGCGTGGATAACTATAAGTTTTTAACCGAAAACAAGGAAAATATTGTCCATATACACATTAAGGACGGCGTAGACGGCAAGCCCCGGGCTTTGGGAGAGGGGAACTGCGACCTTCACGCCGTGGTAAAAGCCGCGAAAGATATCGGTCTTGAATGGCTTGTTCTCGAAAACGACAACCCCGAGCCCGACGGACTTTCGGACATCGCAAGAAGCATTAAGTGGCTGCAAGCCAACGCGTAAGGAGGATGTAAAATGAAATTAGGAGTATTCACCACCCTTTTAAGCAATCTGCCGCTCGAAGAGGCTTTGAAGTATTTTACCTCTTTGGGCTTGGAGGCTGTCGAAATCGGCACGGCAGGCTATCCGGGCTGCGCCCACGCCGACCCCGCCCGTCTTCTTAACGACGGCAAGGCTCTTAACGACTTTAAGGCGCTTATTGAGAAGTACGGCGTTCAAATAAGCGCGCTGAGCTGTCACGGCAACCCTGTCCACCCCAATAAGATAATTGCGAAAGAGTTCGACGACGGTATCAGAAACACCATTCTGCTCGCTGAAAAGCTCGGGCTGTCGCAGATAAACACGTTTTCCGGCTGCCCCGGCGACTGTGAGAGCGCGAAGTACCCGAACTGGGTCACATGCCCGTGGCCGAACGATTTTTCCGATATTCTCGACTGGCAATGGAACGAGGTGCTCATCCCCTATTGGAAAAATATGGTTAAGTTTGCCAAGGCGCACGGCGTCAATAAAATCGCGCTTGAGCTTCACCCGGGATTTTGCGTGTACAACACCGAAAGCCTGCTGAAACTGAGAGAAGCGGCAGGTCCCGAAATCGGAGCCAATCTCGACCTTTCACATCTTATCTGGCAAGGTATGGAACCGATAGCTGTCATACGCGCGCTCGGGGACGCAATATTCCATTTCCACGCGAAGGACACGAAAATCGACAAATACAATACGGCTGTAAACGGCGTGCTTGACGTCAAGTCATACGCGGACGAGATAAACCGTTCGTGGATTTTCCGCTCCGTGGGTTACGGAAACGACCAGCTTTTCTGGAAGGACGTTATAAGCAATCTGCGCCTTGTCGGCTATGACTATGTTGTTTCCATTGAACACGAGGACTCGCTTATGAGCCAGAACGAGGGGCTTTCCAAGGCTGTCAGGCTTCTTAAAGAATGTCTGATTACCGAGAGCGTTACCGATATGTGGTGGATATAATATAATACAACATTTTATATTGATTGAGGGTTTAATATGAAAGATAAAGTCAATGCCGTAGTGGTAGGCTACGGCGGGATGGGCGGCTATCACGCCGACCGCATATCAAAGATGGACAAATTTAATCTTCTCGGCATATACGACATAAAAAAAGAGCGTTCAGACCTCGCGAAAAAGCGTAATATATACGCATACAATTCACTTGACGACGTTCTTGGCGACGAGAGAGCGGAGCTAATAACCATCGCCACCTATAACGACACGCATAAGGAGATAGCCGTTAAGGCTATGGAAGCGGGCAAGAATGTCATATCTGAAAAGCCTGTCACGCTTTCAAGCGAAGACCTTGAGGAAATAATCGCGGTCTCGGAAAGAACGGGCAAACTTTTCACCGTGCATCAGAACAGGCGCTGGGACGACGATTACGCCACCGTAAAAAGACTTTATGACAACAACGAGCTCGGCAGGGTTTTCGCTATTGACTCGCGCGTCTACGGCTCGCGCGGCATACCGGGCGACTGGCGCGGCGAAAAGGAGCACGGCGGCGGTATGGTGCTTGACTGGGGTATTCACCTCCTTGACCAGATACTTATGATGACCCGGGGCAAGAAGCTGCTTTCCGTCTACGCGTCGCTTACGAACATCACAAATTTTGAGGTTGACGACGGCTTTCGGGCGGTTTTGAAATTCGAGGACTCGCTCGAAGCGCTTGTAGAGGTTTTCACCAATAACTTTATCGAGGCTCCGCGCTGGTATATGGCGGGCGAAAACGGAACCGCCATTATCGAGAATTGGGATTTGAAGGGCAAGATAATAAAAATCCGCAACTGGGAAAAGATTGACGCCGTTCCTGTCAAGGCGGGTACGGGGCTTACGAAAACGATGGCTCCGCGAACGAACGAAACCACTAAAAAGTATCCGATTAAAAAGGTCAGGGTAAACTGGGAGGATTATTACGACAATATCTATGAAGTTATACGAAACGGCGCCCCGCAGACCGTAACGCACGACCAGGTGCGCCGCTCGATGAAGCTTATGGAAGCCATATTTGAGTCGGCAAGGTTAAATCAGGTTATTGAACTAAACATTTAAATAAGTTGCAAGTTGCAGGTTGGAAGTTGCAAGTTATGGGAGGACTTCGTCCTCACCTAATAAAAATAAAGGACTCAAATTGTTTTGCGGTTTGAGTCCTTTGTGATGTAAAAGTAAACCTATAGTCGGGTGATTTTTTGCAGAAAATCGTTTATAATCCAAATCAGAGGTGACTAACTATGAATAACACGAAAACCGGCGAGTTAATAAGAGTGCGAGGGTGAACGTGTTATAAAAAATGAATATATTGACGAAACGGAAACCACAGCCAAAGTAGTTATCGACTATTCTAAAAGCGAGATAAAACACAAGGTCAAGTCAATGCGAAAAAAATACATTGCAGTAACTGCCGTCGTTATTATTGTGAGCATACTTTTAGGCGTGTTTGCTTATTTTGGCTTTCATTACTTTTCCACTGTCGCCGAGGATGATATGAACGGACTTTCAAAAAAGGCTTCGGACTACCTTAAATATGATGAGCTGTTTATAGTGAAAACTGCGAAAAGAGGAAACTATTTATCTGCGCTGTGCACAGACAATAATTCTAATTGGTGTATGTGCGTTTTTGAAAGGGATGATATATTCAGTAACCGCTTTGATGTGTGCGGCGGGAGAAAAGATACCAAAGGCGAGTTATCCTCTTGGAATGTCAGCGACTCTAAAGGAAATGTTGTTCTTGTTTTCTACGGCGCAGAGCTTTCAGACGAGATATATTGGTATTCGTTTGAAAATAGCGGCATTGAGTATATTTGCCCTATTAATGATAACACCGCTTTAGATATATTTATTATTCTTGACAGTATTAACCTAAATTCTTACCCTATTATGCTTGATAAAGACAAAAAGATTATAGAATGATTACACCCATAACTTGCAACCTGCCACTTCCAACTTGCAACTTAAATCGAGGGCGCTCCCTCGCCCGTAATTCTCCCTTTCCGATTTTCCACAAGCTCGTTAAGCATTTTTTCCGTTTCCCTCGCCCATTCGTACTGCGACATATACTTGCCGAAATAATCTTTCCCGGCGTCCGGCTTATTGTTCAATAAATCGTAATAGTCGCAGGAGAATTTTGACGTGTCAACGGAGCGCTGATTTCTGTTGTCCATAAAAATCTCTGCCGCGCCGGCTTCCTCAAGCGCGCTTCGAAGCGATTTGAGAACCTTTCTGAAAAGCGACTGCACCGCTTCGTTATAATCCCTGTCGCTCCATAATGTCGTTATAGCCTGCTCCGTGCTGACTACTCCGCCGTTGCGCTCAACGAGCAAGGCTAACAGTTCCTTTGACTTCGCGCTTGAAAAAACCACGGGCTTCCCTCTTACGAACACATCAAAATAGCCGAAGGTTTTGACCGCGATTTTCGGGCTTTCGTGTTTGTCTTTTATATAGGACGCCTTTTCGAGAGCGCGCCTTATCGTATCCGTAGCGTAAGGCTTTAACACGTAATCCACGGCGTTAACGCCAAAAGCGTCAAGCGCGTATTTAGCGTAACCCGTTACAAAAACAATTTTAAGGTTCGGGGCTATCTTGCACAGT
>CAZQXZ010000037.1:12944-17089 GCA_964597515.1 uncultured Eubacteriales bacterium
CAAGCTCTATGCCCCTTATCATCGGCATCTCAATATCGAGAAACGCCACGTCCACCTGCCGTGTCGCCGCATGCTCGAGTGCGTCCATCGGGTTGGAGAAGGTCTCGACGCTGTCTATTCCTTCTATCTCGCGGCATGTGTCTATGAACTCGTTTAGGGCAAGCCTCTCGTCGTCTACAGCCATAATCCTCATATCAGCCATCCTCCGTCAATACGCTTTTTTTATTTTTAGGTATTGTTATCAAAACCTCGGTTCCGTATCCTAAACGGCTGTTAATGCGGATATCCGCGCCGAGCATAAATTTCAGCCGTGAAGTGATATTTGCAAGCCCGATATGGGAACGGCTGTTTGGGGGCAGAGTCTTTATATCGTAGCCGACTCCGTCGTCAACTACACAAACATAGAAGTTCTTTTTATCCTCGTATGACGATATCGTCACCGTCCCGCCGTCGGCTTTCTGGTTGACCCCGTGCTTTATCGCATTTTCAACAAGCGGCTGTATGGTAAGGGCGGGCAGCTTGAAGGAGGTGCAGCGAATGTCATATACGATATTCAGCCTATCCTCAAACCTCAGCATCTCAATCGCAGCGTAATTCCTGATATGGTTAAGCTCGTCTTCAAACGGAACGGGTTCCCGCTGCGAGAGCGAGTCCATATTCGCCCTAAGATAATTTGAAAAGCTGACAATTGCGGACTCCGCGCTTTTCGGGTCCTTTTTTGTCAGATACTTTATTGTGTTCAGCGCGTTGTACAGAAAATGCGGCTGTATTTGGCTTAGCATCAGCGACATATTTATTTCCGAAAGCTCTTTTGAAAGCTCGGCGGCTCTTGATGATTTGTTATAGCTGTCAACCGCCAAGGATATCTGCATATATATTGCCGTGCCGATAAAAACGAGGAACATTAGCGGCATAAACCACGAAACCCGCGCGCTTATATACCCGCCGGCATATAAAACGTCAATGTGCAGTCCGACTATAACAGAGATATACCCGACGGTATATAAAATTGCCCCCCGCGTTTTGTCGGTTATTGACCCGCAAAGCTGATAAATGATATACGCGTCGAATACGAAGGTTGACATCTGAAGCAGCACAAAGGCTGCGGGGTTGAATATATAGTTTGTAAATAAGACGGGAACAGACGCATAAACAAGAAAAAACACACCGAAAAGGAGTATAATGTTCTGCGGCAGTTTAAGAGATAGGGATTTGCTTGTATATAAAAACAAAAGCAGCTTAATTATAAAGGTTGACACAAAAATTATAAAATGCATCAGCTCATATGTTAAACCGAAAAACAAAAGAGTTGACGCCAAAAACCCCTCATTGGAGATAATTATTCTTACGATAAGAGAAACGCAAAGCAGAGAAAGCCATGCGGAGTATGCGTTTTCGCTCTTAATTCTTTTCGACATAATAAAAACAAAAATGCCCGCAAGAAGAATAATACCCGCGAATACATATCTGACGCCGAGCATAAACATTGCGTAAGAGAAATACGTTTCATAATTTACAAGTATCGGGGTCATCGTAATGCCGCTTGACAGCTCGCAGGAAACCTCTATTACAAGCTCGGCCTCCCGTTCGGGCATACTGTATGTATTGAGCGTAACCGGATAAGCGGTATAAATCGGAATTGCCTTTACCTGTTCGCCGTCCTTGGAGGTTTTTCCGCCCGTGTATACAAGCTGCCTGTCTATAAAAACCTTGTACGCGGCGGGAAGGTTGGGAACGCATACAATAATGGGACGGCTTGCATATACTCCTTTAAGCTTTAACCTGTAACTTGCGAAACCGCCGTTTTCCAGCTGCTTGCCGCCGATGGAATAATCGCTCCAAAACGAGGGAACATTAACGGTTAGGTCAGGCGCCGTATCCTCTAAGGCGTCCGTTATAATCAGCTTATTCCAATAGAACTCCCAATCGCCTGTAAGATATGCGAAGTCGCCGCCGTCGATGTCTCTGTTCGACAGGTCTATAACGCCGTCCCGCACCGTTTCGCCTCTGAGCGTCCTCGTCAGATAATTGGCGGCAAACGCAAAATCAAAGACGCCGATAACAATAAGTATCAGCGTGAGCAGAAAATATAAAACCTTTCTCATTTGCCGCTTCATAAATATCTCCTAAAAAAGTTACGCTTTATTCACACTTTATTATATATTACTTATGCAGATAAATCAATGATTTTCTTGGAGGTTTTAATTGAATATTCTTTATGTTTATGCTATACTCTTTTCATTCAGAAGACAAAGGTGGTTTTTATGTCAGAAAACTGCGCCGTAATTCTCGCAGCCGGCGAAGGCAAAAGGATGAATTCCAATCTTCCCAAAGCTCTTCTAAAAGTATTATTCAAGCCTATGATTGCGTGGGTGACGGACGCCGTTTTAGAGAGCTTGGTCGGCGATATCTGCGTAATAACCGGCTATCGCTCCGATTTAATGCTTGAATTTATTAAAGACGATTACGAAGCTGTCTGTCAAAAAGAGCGGCTCGGAACGGGACACGCCGTAAAATGCGCTCTTGATTTTTTACGCCGCCATAAAAACGGCAACGTTCTAATCCTCAGCGGCGACGTGCCTTTTATCGACAGCGATACGATAAACGGCTCTTTGAACGCTCATATTTTTGAACAAAACGGCGTTACCGTCGTTTCCGCAAAGCTTTCCGACCCTTCGGGCTACGGACGGATAATCAGAGACGCAAATAAGAGCTTCATAAAAATTGTTGAAGAAAAAGACGCTGCCGACTGCGAAAAACGTATTACTGAAATTAACTCCGGCGCGTATTGGTTTAACGCCGCGGCGCTTATTGACGCGCTTGACGCGCTGACAAACGACAACGCCAAAGGCGAATATTATCTTACCGATACAATTGAAATTATAAAAAAATCAGGTAAAAACGCCGGAGTTTATTTCACTAAAAAAGAGGAAATCGCGTTAGGGGCGAACACCCGCGTTCAACTGAACAGGCTTAACGAGATTGCGAGAAAAAGAGAGCTTGAAAAGCAAATGCTTCTCGGCGTGGATATCCCCTGTACCGACGGCGTTATGATTGCCGCGGGCGCCGTCATAGGAAAGGATACGACTGTTCTGCCCAATACGGTTATAAAGGAAAACGTCGTTATCGGCAAATTTTGCACGATAGGACCCAATACGGTACTTGAGGATTGCACGATAGCGAACGGCTCGGTTCTCTCAAATACGGTGCTGAGTAATTCCAAGGTGGGAAGCGGCGCTTGTATCGGTCCTTTCGTCCATATAAGGCCAGGCAGCGAAATCCGCGACAACGTCCGCATCGGGAATTTTGTCGAGGTCAAGAATTCCGTTGTCGACGACGGCACAAAGCTGCCCCATCTGCTCTATATCGGCGACTCGGATATCGGCAAAAAGGTGAATTTCGGCTGCGGGTGTGTGACCGTGAATTACACGGGGAAATACAAATTCCGTACCGTCGTAAAAGACGGCGCCTTTATCGGCTGCAACACAAACCTTATCGCCCCTGTGACCGTAGGCGAAAGGGCGTATATCGCCGCGGGTTCCACAATTACGGGCGACGTTCCCGAAAACGCGCTGGCAATCGCCCGTTCAAAACAAACGGTGAAGGAAAATTGGGTTTCGGAAAAAGACCCGTATAAGTAAAAGGAAGGCATAATGTTTCGCAGGTTTAAGAAGAACGCCGACGTTTCGTTTTCACCCGAATTTCTTGTGGCAGGGCTCGGAAATCCGGGCTCAAAGTATGAGTTGACGCGGCATAACACAGGTTTTCTGTTCGTTGAAACGCTTACCCAAAAATATAATTTCACGGTAAAAAAAATTAAGTTCAAATCGCTTGTCGGCGACGTTACTGTCGGAACAAGCCGCGTAATCGTAATGAAGCCGCAGACCTTTATGAACAACAGCGGGATAGCCGTGCGCGAATGCGCCGAGTTTTATAAAATTCCTACAGAAAAAATCATTATCGTGTTTGACGACGCCTCGCTTCCCGTCGGCGCGCTCAGGATAAGGCGCTCCGGCTCCGACGGAGGTCATAAAGGCATCCAAAGCATTATATACCACCTCGGCAGCGACCAATTTCCGAGAATTAAGCTCGGTATAGGTCAAAGTCCTCATCCGGATTTCGACTTAAAGGATTATGTGCTGTCA
>CAZQXZ010000038.1:0-950 GCA_964597515.1 uncultured Eubacteriales bacterium
CCGCAATATCCGAGTACCATTGCCCTGTTATAGGGTACTGCAACGAGAGCTCGTACTCTCCGTTTCTTTCCTCTGTAACCTCGCATTTTATAGTATCTCTCAAAAAGCCGAGCCCGTTGCTACTGAAATTCGTTTCGGACTTGCTGTATAAAATCGGTATCACAAGCAACACCACCTCGGCACAATTTCAACGGACGATACCGAGCCCGCCCAGGATATAGCGTTAGCTCCTGGCGCGAGAGTCGGAAACTCGGGCGTTGTCATTTTATTGTTTTGCCGCTCCGCACCTTTATAAGCGTTCATTATTTCGGAGTCTATTTCTATGTACCCGTCAACGCTCGTAAAGTAAAATGAGCTATTGTTTATAGAAAGCGTTATATTTCCGCTCCCTGTAATTTTTATATACGGGTTCGAGTTGTACTCCTCGGCGTTATACAGGCTCTCCGCCGCCGTAAGCGTTACCGCTCGTTGTCCCTCAAACGAATACTTAAACGGTTTGCACTCAAACGAAACGGAGAGCTTGCCGAGGTCGCGGAGTTCTTGTTCTATGTCTGCCTCGCTACTATATGAGGCGAGCCTATAATATGACTCGTCGTATGAGTCCCAGAGCTTAAAATATCCAGGCTCCGCCAATAGCCACGCCTTTATAATATGCGACATTTCCGCAAAATCCCGCTCGGGCGTTAGTAGCGCGAGCTCATACGGTATAGTGATATTGTTATATCTCCCATTATCTATAATCAAGTCGCCGCTACGCCCTGGTATGCTTTGATATGATATATCGCGGGCGGCTCCTTTGTAGGAGCCTTTGCCCGTGATATATAAGTTGTGCTCAATAGAGGAGCTGTTTTTGAAGTAAAGCCACGGTAAATTATTCATTATCCGAATACAACTCCTTTACGCTTTATTTTCTCCTCGATAAGCTCTAACAAGAGGTCTACGAGGCTTTC
>CAZQXZ010000038.1:960-16919 GCA_964597515.1 uncultured Eubacteriales bacterium
AATTGTCTATATGGAGGTCTACTTTAATCTCTATCGGAGAGGAGCCGCTCTTGCTATCCGACTTGTCCTCCCGCTGTGTGTACTCCTTGTTTTCCGACGCTGTGAGGACTCGCTCGCCCTTATGGAGCATTGCGGGGTACTCGTCATACGGCACATACTCCATACCGACACGGAGCCGCTTTATTTCGGATATGTTTAACCCCTTGCCGCCGACTCCTGGTACCCAATCTGGTATTTTTAGCTTATTGAGCCCACGGATAAATATATTGAGCCCGTCGATTATCCAGTTAATAGGTACCTTAAACGCATTTTTGATACCCTCGAAAATGTTTGTAAATATCTTAACTACTGCGTCCCAGGCTCCGCGCCAGTTTCCAGTAAAGACATTTTTAACAAAGTCGATAATACCAGAGAATACGCCTTTTACATTGTTAAATACTTTGCTTATTCCCTCAAACGCGCCCTTGAATACACCGCCTACAATATCAGCTACGCCCGAGAACGCCTTAGAAAGCGGAGGCAAAAGCTTTTCATACAGTCTCTTTATAAAGTCCATAAGAGGCGGTAAAATTAGGTTGAGCAAGTCGAGCAAAGGCTCTAACAACATCATTAAGAGGTCGAGTATCGGTTGAAGTGCGGGGAGTAGGATATTAAGCAACGAAATAACTACAGATAAAATTGCCTCGATAATCTGTAACCAGATAGGTACAAGTGTTTCTATCAGCTTTAAGAGAATAGGTAGCACCTGGTCTATAATTTGCAAGATAGGCGGTAACAGCATTTCTATAAGTTGAATTATTACGGGCAAAATTGCCTCGATAATCTTTACCGCTACTGGCATAATTAAGTTGATAAGGTTTATAAGAGCGGGTAGCACCTTGTCTACAATTCGCAAGATAGGCGGTAACAGCATTTGCAATAGCTGAATTACAACGGGCAAAATTGCCTCGATTATCTGTAAAATAGGAGGTAACAGGGCTTGCAATAGCCGAATAATAACGGGTAGTACCGTATCGAGTATTTGCGTAATAAGCGGCATAATTGACTCGATAAGCGATACCAGTATAGGTAATACCTGTTCTATAATTTGAATTAAGAACGGTAGAATTTGCTGAATAAGTGAAACTATAACGGGCAAAATTGCCGTTATAATATCCGAAATTGGAGGTATTAAGCTCTCAATTAAGCTCATAAGTACAGGGAAAAGCGTTTCTATGAGCTGAAATAGGGGCGGTAACAAATTGTCAAACATACTCGTTATAACTGGTACGAGTTCTCCGAAAAGAGCTTGTATTTTAGGAACCGCCGTTATTATCATATCTGCTATTTTTTGCACAAGCGGAACGACCGCGGAGCCTATCGTATTCATAGCTCCTCCGAAAGCCTGTTTAATTTTGTCTATTGAGTCCCCTAACTGTTCTCCCGCCGCTACTGCGTCGTTGCTCATAACTGTTCCGAGGTCTACTGCCTCCTGTTTGAGTGATAAAATGCCGTCCGCTCCCTCTGCGAGCATAGGGGCGAGCTCTGCGTATGATTTTCCGAATATATCATTAGCGAGCGCGTTCCTTTCTGTTTCGTCCGTCATATCCGCCAAGCGTTGTATAACAAGGTCGAACGACTCCGACGATGAGCCTACCTTGCTTATATCAATTCCGAGCCTCTCGTATGCCGTGCTCATAGATTTCGAGCCGTCTTTAGCGTCCGAAAAAGCCTTTTGCTGTTTAATCATAGCTTTTTCGAGTGTACTTGCCTCCATACCACACATTGACGCGGCGTAAGTCCACTTTTGGTACTCCTCCGCTGACATTCCTACTTTTTGTGAGGAGTCCTGTATTTCGCTTGCCGCGTCTGCTGTTGAGCTTGCCATTTTATAAGCCGCCGTCCCGAGTGCCGCGGCACCAGTAACGACGGCGGTGCCAACCGCCGCCGCGCCTTTTGCAATGGTGCCGAAAGCGGAGCCCACTTTTGAGCCCGCACTCTCGCCCTTTTTGGTGGTGTCGTCAATAGACTTGTTAGCCTTTTCGTTATCAATAAAGATAGTTCCGAAAAGAGAGAAAATGTTAGCCACGGTTTAGCCTCCTCTTTCCGCCTCGATAATCGAGGCAAATTCCGCGAGGATTTCCTCGGGTGTCTTATGCGTTTTACTCTCTTTTTTCGGTGTTGCTTTATCCTCGAGGACGATTTTTATATATTCGTCATACGGCATTACCTCTACTGGTTCAATGCCTGGCACAACTTCCGATAGGTGAGAGAGCGCATAGCTTACGAGCCATAGAGGGAAAAGCCGCTTTTCTGTTTCGTCTTTTTTTCTCTTTTTTTCGGACTCGTAACAATACGAAAGCAACTCACCAAGAGCCGATAAAGGGAGGCTCTTAATGAGTTGCCATTCGTAGTATTTGTGTAATAGGCTTATGTTTTCTGCTCTACTTTCTTTCGTAGAGCACGCTTGAAAAAAGTTATAATACCCTCGTCGGTGATAATTTCGTTAATTATTTCCGCCGCGTCGAGTTTCTTTGCCTCCTCGACTGTTACGCCCTTATACGCCGCAACAAGCGGCGGGAGGTCGTCTGCAATCTTTCCGAGCTGTGGGGTAATGTCCGCTATGATTTCCATAGCAACGGTACCGACTTTTTCGCGGGACAACTGCTTTTTTGCTCCCTCTGCGTCTGTAGCCTCCTCGAAAACATCAACCGTTTTCAGCTTTTCAATTATTGGCGTAATATCGAGCTTTGATACGATTTTCAAGAGCAACGGTAAAGTTTCAATGTTTAACATTTGGTTTTCCTCCCTATTTTATATAGCTTTAAGAGAGCGTATTTGTAACGCTCATATTCCCGAATGTAGCCAGAGCTGCGCCGCTTGTGTTCTTTGCGGTTCCCTTTGTGTACGCTACTGTAACGGTTTTCCCCGCTGTAAGCTGTGCTACTGTGAGTTCAACTACCTTTGCGTCGGTTCCGTTAAGAGCAACCGCCGAAACCGCCTTGCTCGCGTCGGACATAAGTACGGTAAAGTCAGTTGCAACGAGTCCAGTTGCCAACATTTCGTTATTGAAAGTTAAGGCAATTTTTGTAGCGGAGCTCGTAACAGCCGATACCAGAACAGGGGCGCGGAAAGAGTCAATCTCTCTCACTTCCCATAAATCGCCGTCGAGGTCGCTTGTGGTGTAATGCGCGTTAAACTCGAGGCTCAATTCTCCCTCTGCTTTCTGTACTGCCTTTGCCGTAAAGCCGCTCTCGTGCATTGCGTTATAAATTGTGATTTTCTTAAACTTGCCGTCAATCAGCTTTGCGAACATAGTTACATTTTCCAGATAAGCCGACGCGGGAATGATACCCGATTTCGGATTTTTAAGAACCGCCGCGGAGCCAGAGCCTGTAATAGAGCAATTCGGAATAGCAAGCGCGAGTTGTTCTTGTGACATACAAAGAGAAACAACTTTCAGCGTTGCCGCCTGTTCCTCAATAGCCTGTAGTCCCGCGGTCTTTCCGCTCTTTCCGTCAAACTCAATATCTCTCACGGTTACGGTTGCTCCGAATTCTCCGCCGCCGCGAGTAGGGGCGAGGAGTCGCTCGGTTGCGAGTCCGTAGTTAAGGAAAATAACGCCCTCGTCAATCTGGATTTTTTCAATCTGCTGTTGTGTAAGGTTGGTTACATTTGCCATTGTGATACCTCCTAATAATAAAAAATTCTTGCCGATAAGGATAAACGGCGGTGCGATATGTCGTACTCCGTGTCGGCTATACTGTTTTGGTTTTCAAAACCTATATGCGCGGCAAACTTTCCACTTACCGCTATTACTTCGTTGTAAAGCTCATTTCGGAGCGTATCGCAAAGCTCCTCTAACTGTTCCGTAGCAGTCGGTAACTTTTCGTCCGTCCATACATCAAGGAAAAACGAGGTCAAGTCGCCGCTTGCGAGGTCTATAATATTTATTCCGCTCAATACCGCATACGGGAAAGTAGCCTCTTTCGTTGGTGCCTCCTCGTATGTCGTCGGGATAATATCATTAACCCGTTCCGTCATAGCTATAATAAAATCTTTTGTTTTTGCCATTAGTCCGACTCGTCCTCCTCTCCCTCAAATACTTTAACGCCCGCTTGCTCGAGAGTGTTATTGAGCTCTTTTAGATATTCCGTTTGAGCCGCCCGTATTTCGTCGATATTATCGTAAACAGAGTTTCGGAGTACGTTTGTACCCCGTTGCCCTGGGTGCTGTACGAGCCTACCGTAAAAATTCCCATTGTAGCCCATTGACGAGGCGTTTTTAGGGTTTATTTGGTGGGTTGCTGTTCCGCTCTCTATCCAATGAGGCGAGGCGTGGGACGGTAGCTTACCTTTGCTTTTAACCCGTTGCCAGGAGTAAAAGCCTACTTGTAATTGCGGTTGCCCCGTGTTCCTGTCGATATACGCCCAGGTTCCTATATGGTTCTTAAATCTCTTTGAGCGAATAGGAATATTATTTCGGAGTATCTTTCTTACAACTTTTCCGCTCGCGCGTAGAGCTGTTTTTGAAAGCCCCGCCATAGTTTTTTTAGCCTCCGTGCTCATAGATACAAAAGTAACCTCGGATTTTTTACCCATTGCCAACCACCAACGCCGTACAAATAATTTCGAGGTTTTCGCCCTTAACGGGGTAAGTCCTCATTATGCGGTACATAACGCCGTTAAACTCGAAATACTCCTCTCGGTTGTATTCGCAAGCCTTAACCTCTACGCATAGCTCGGGGCGTATTCCTTGCGCTTGTGCCTGGTAAAACTCGTTACGCTTTACTCCTTTTTCGTTGCAAAAAACCTCTCTTTTTGAAAATCCTTTTTGCGGTTTTCGGAGCGCGTCGAGAGTTTCCGTAACTGTGCAAAGATAACCCACATCACGCCATATCATAGCTACACCTCCGCCGTTATGTATTCCGTTGATAACATCAAATGCCGCTTTAACATATCGTAGCTTTCGCGGTACTTTCCCGCGTCTGCGTTATCGAGTCCGAATTCGGCTTTGACATAATTAACGATAGCCCTTTTTATAAGCGCGTCGCTTTCGTCGTTTACACGGGCGGGGAGAATACCACCTAACAGGAGGTCGGCTCTCGCCGCTCCTATTAGGTCGGTTATTTCTCCGTCAAGGTGAGTATGATTTATGCGTAAAGCCTGGCGTATACTTAAAACGAGTTGCTCGCTAATTTCCGCCATACTTGACACCTCCGTTAAGCCTGTGTCTTAACAAACTTAACAAACGCGCCCACACCCGCAATCGCTTTACTGTCGAATACACACGCGCCGAGGTAGTCAATGCTGTTTGTAGCAAGCCCGCTATGCTCGGATTTCACAATGTTAATATCCTGTGAGTAGTTGCCGATAATGTACGAGCAGTCGCCGAGGTAAGCTACTCCCTTATCGAGAGAGCCTGTAAAGTAAACCTCCGCGCCCATAATGTAGTATTTGCCGTTTGCAAATTCGATAAGGTTATTTTTGCTCTTGTTCATCAGCCCGTAGAAATAAGCAAAGAAAGTAGCTTTACTCATAGTCCAGACTGCGTTACGCTCGTAGCCGTTAGCGAGCATACCGTAAAGAGTGATAATGTCAGTCTCCGCTACTGCTGTTGCGGCGGCTACTGTTACCTGGTCTATGCCCGCGGTGTATGCTCCGCTACTGCCTTTTCCGCCCTGGGCTACGCCGCCAGGCTGATTACTGCCAGTACCGACGAAAATATAGTTTTCAATCTTGCGGGCGAGTGCCTCGGCGATAATTTCGACGATATAACTTTCGAAAGCGTTAATAGTCATTTGTGCGGTTGCACGGCTTGCCTTAACGAGTTTAACGATTTCGTAGCCTGTCAGCGAAACAGAGCCCAGAGAGTCGGTAGCAACGGAAATAGCCGCATTTTCTGTATGCAATGCCGCGCCTGTGTTGGTTCCCTCTACGGCAATTTTGAAATTGCCAGGAACGCGGAAAATGCGGCACTTTTGGAGAATAGGCGCTACCTCGTACATCTTTTTGACGATTTCGCCCGCGGTTGTTTCAGGTACTGCCGCAAGTGCGGAGCCGCTCGCTGTGGTATATGCTCTCTGTTCTGCCTCTGTAAGCGGCTTTCCCTGGAGAGTTTTAAGCCAGGCGGAGCGATACTCCTTTGTGTTATCTGCGGGCTCCTGTGAGCGAGCCTGTACGGGATTTTCAATAACGGTAGCGGGTACGGTTCCCGCATTGATACCCTCGATAGTAGCTTTTCTCTGTTCGAGTCCCTCGTACTCTGCGTCGAGGTCGCGGAGCTCTTTTGTGAGAGCGTCCAGGTCTGCCGAGGTATCGTTTTCAAGGGTGGAACGGATTTCCGCTTTTTTGGTGCGGATTTCATTCATACGCTGTAAAATCTTTTTCATAGTAATTGACTCCTTTTTTAATTTAAGTTTTTAGAGTAGTGTTTGAGCTATAAGCATTTTTCGGCGGCGGGTTTGCTCCAACTCCTTAAACTCTTTCTCGTACTCCTCCGAGAAAAAGCCTCTTGCCGTAGTAACGCTTGTATCGTTGTACGCGGCAAAATCCACCGCCGACACATCAAATAGCTTTTTTATTTTAGTTATCGTTCTTGTGCGTGTTTCCCTGTCATATGAGGAGTCGCGCACAATAAACGAAAAACTCATTTTATCGACTCTCCGCTTTTGTACATCACGGTATAAATTACAGTGTCTGTCGTCCTCCTTGTCGAGGTGTCCCTCAAAGTCGAGCCCGCGTTCTGTAACCGTGTATTTAAGCGAACCGTTACGCGTTCTCGCGTATACGGTCGAGTCGTTCTGCCCGTGGTTTCTGTTCAAGATAAAGTCCGACATATCGCAACTATCAAGAGCACCACGGGTGATAACCTCTTTGTACTCGATACCGTCCATTTCACAAATAACGGTAGGCGTATCAAATACGATAGGCGTACCTCTCAATACGAGCTCGTCGGAGCTGTCGTTTGGTTTATAAGGCATTTTTATTCCTCCTCTCCGCCGTCTGGCGGGTTTTCTTTATCTCCTATACCCTGGTAGTCGTCAACCTTTGCGGCGTTAACCATATTAAGCGTTTGTACGCGTCGTTTTCCCTCGTCGCCTCCGATAGGCGGGAACCCGAGCGTTACTAACGCCTGGTCGAGCATAAGCCCTCCGATTTCCGATAGATATTTAACCGCCGCGAGTTTATCGGAAAGTTTAGCGTACTGTAATTTATTTCCCTCCGCCGCTATTTCATTTCCGAACCCGAGTTCGCGTGAGGTAAAGAAACAGTTTGTAAAGCCTTGCGATAACTGCATAAAAAACGGCTTTAATTCTCCGTCGTAAAACGCGTCCGCTTGTTCTGGAGTTTCTTTATTCTGCACTATAACCTCGTTTGTTCCGTAATAATCGTATATCTCGCCTTTGATATATGCGAGTTGTGCAGACGGTAGGGGAGTTTGTTTGTCTGTAATAGGTACATAGTCGTACTTGTTGTCCGTAACAATTACGCCCGCTCCGTTATTTTCCATTTTGAGGTTATCTCTTATGAAGTCCTCGCGGCGTTTGTTCAAGTCCTCCGTTTTTGTTGAGGCTTGTACTTTCAAAATACCGCGGATAACCGAAACAAGCTCCGCAAATTTGCTCATACTCTGGTTAAATGTGTGAGCAGTATTAAGAACGGGTATAATTGCCTCGTTCGACGAGCCGAAAATATCGTTATTCTCGAACATAGAGCCTATATGTACTATTTCGTCATACGGCACCGTGTAAGAGTGTCCGTTGTTAAAACGAAATTTACAATACATTTCTCCTTGATACTCGAGCAACTGTACCTCGTTTGCATTGATATTGTACATTGCTTGTAGCGTTCCGTTAGGAGCCCATACAGGATATACAAACGCATTATTGTATAGTTTGTATTGAGCCGCGAGCCTGTAATAAAACTTATACGCCGTTGTATACGGGTTCGGGCTAAACTGTAATATCTGGTTAAACGGGCTCGATACATCAATCAGCTTTCCGTCGCCGCGTCTAATGTGCCTCGGCTGAATTGTTGCCGCTCTACGCGCGAATGAGTGAATAGCCGCTCTTACCGTGTTTACCTCCCAGGCGTTACCCGAGAACGGTATAAAATTTGATTGAAAAGAGTTAAGGAGCTTGTATTGTGTATACTCCGTGTCTTTCTGCGGCTTGTTCCCGAATATTGTTTGAAACAAGCCTCTTTTTTCTGCCATTTATAAATCACCCCACATTGTACATATAGTCGTCATAGTATTTTACATAGATAACCCAGGCGTTTAATAGCGATACCGCCCCGTCAATTCTGCGCTTGTCAGTTATTTTAACGGGACAAATATTATTTAACCCGCTCTTTTTAACTGCGGTATTCGATAGGCACCATATCAACATAGGGTTATTGTTATAATTAACTTGCTTGTCGGCGAGAGCCGCTCCCATTTCTCGCATAGGCTGACTCCAGGTGAACGCGCCTTGTGCTACTGTCTCCATAGTGAACCCGTTAGACTTCATTTCGTCCACCCAATAGCCCGCTAACGCTCGGTCATATCCAACCTTGAAAGCGTCTATTTTATACTCGTCGCGCATTTGACAAAACCAACTCGTTACATCACTAAAATTAACCCGGTTTCCCTCGCATATAGTGAGCAACCCGCGCTCCGCCCATTTACGATACGGAGCCTCGTTTGTGTTCTTGTCCTCGAGGTGCTCAACTCGCGTTTGTGGTAAAAAATACTGTTGCGATACGAAAATCGTTTTTTCTCCAGGCTTGCGAATGAGTAGCGTTGCCGCCGTTAAATCCGTTGTAGCCGATAAATCACAACCGCCGATAGCATAAGTGTTAAAAACCTCGCTAATATCGAAAGTAGCTTTATTCTGTATCTCCTCAAACGATAGCCATACATTTGCCTCATTCTCTCGTATGTTAAAGTCTTTACATAGAACGCCTGGCAAGTCTGCGGGCGAGTTTTTAGCTCTCTCTACAAAGTTTGCGAGCGTTTTATATTGCTTGATAACTCCGAGCCCAGGGTTAGCCTTAACCCACATTTGCGGTTTAGTCCACTCGTCGCGAGCGTCGAGTTCGTACAATATCGGTAAAAATGTATCGTCTTTTTTCTTGCCGTCTGCAATCTCGCAAGCAAGCTCATACATATTATCGAAAATGCACTCTCTGACGGTTCCCGCTGTCGTTATCATTACAACAAGCGGTTGACGGCGGGATGAGGTGCTCTGTTTCATAACCTCATAAAGGTTTCTATCTCTTATTGCGTGCAACTCGTCAATAATTACGGCGTGAGAGTTTAAACCGTCTAATGTGTTGGAGTCGGAGGCGAGAGCCTCAAAAACGCTCGAGGTCGCGGGAAAATAAATATCGTTACGGCGTTTTTTAATGACCGCGCGGAGCTCGGGGCTCTGCTTAATCATGTTAATTGCCTCGGTCAATACCTTTTTCGCTTGGTCTTTTTTCGTAGCAACCGAATATATTTCCGCGGCTCCCTCGTAATCCGCAATCAGCATATAAAGCGCAATTCCAGACAGTAGAGTAGACTTTCCGTTTTTACGCCCACAAAGGAACATAGTTTCTCGAAATCGTCGGTAGCCTGTTTCCTTTTCAAGCCAACCGAAAAGGAGTTGTATATACGCTTTTTGGAAAAGCTCTAATTTAAGCGGAGCTCCTATTGTGCCTTGCGACTGTTTGCAGAAATTCTCGATAAAGAGTATAGGTCGCTCGCCCGTGTCCTCGTCGAAATAATACGGGAAGTTTTCGGGCGGCTCTGTCATTTCCGCAAACAAGCGGGAATACACTTTTTTAACCCTCTTGCTCGTTATAATCTGCCCGCTCGTGATAGCCTCGTAATACTCTTTGACATAGTTCATTATTTCGTTATTTTCGGTTTCGCGGCAAAGGTCATAAGAGCCCGTCCCGCTTTCTCCGCGTCGTTATTTGGTAGTAAGTCAATGAGCTGTTTATAGAGGGTTGTATAGCTCTTAATCGTAGTGTTATACGACTTCAAAGCAGGGTTTTCTCTGCGGAATTTCTGCGAACCTTGCTCGAAATTCTCTAAAATATCGTTGTTATTTATCTCGTCGGAGAGTCTGTCGAGCGTAACTTGAATAACCGCGAGTTGGTGTATCGGCGGCTCAATAAATTTCTTTTTATCTGGTTCAAGGTTTTTGAAAAAAGCCTTTATTTTCCGCTCCGCCGCGGATATTTTCTTTTCTACCGACAAAGGAGCTTTTGTCGTTTTATTTTTTGCCATTTTACGAACCTCCTTTACTCCCCCTTGGATTGTAACCCCCCCTCTATGTACGCCTGGAGGAGTCCTAAAAGGGACTTATACGCGGTTCAGAAAAACGAGCCGCTATTTTTCGAGGTGGGGGGATATGCTTTCCTCTTTCTGTTTGTGTACTTCAATCGCAATAACATTTATCGCGTTGAGAATAAGCCGCGAGCCCTCGACGGTATCAAGTACTACCGTACCGTTTTCGAGAGCGTCTGCTAATGTGTCCTGGAAGTTATCACAAGTAACAACAACGTTGAATTGCAAAGCCGAGCTACTCGTGTATATCGTGAGCTCGCATATCTCGCTCATAACTGCCCGTCCTTTCTACGAGGTTTCCCTCGCCGTCAAACTGTAAGCCTCTGTCCGTTGGTAGTTCTCCCTCGTGTTCTATGGCGTGACATTCTCGGCACAACAACTCGAGGTTGTCCTCAGAAAGAGCAATAGCGGGATTGTCCATATTCTGCGGCGTTAGATATTTCTTGTGGTGTACTATCTCTCCAGGAACGCCACACCTAACGCACAAGCCCATATCACGCTTGAATATATATTCTCGTGTTTGCCTCCAGGCTTTAGACTTGTAAAACTCTTTTGCGAATTCTCGCATATAACAGCGTCCCGCCCTCTCCGCCATTGCGTTATATTTGCTCCCCACATAGCAGAAAACGAGCCGCATTACTGCCGCCCGTTTTAAGCCTGTTTCTACGGTGTCAGTATAGCGCTTAAAAAGCAATGGTTTAAGGTAACGAATTTTACCGCCTGTTGTCTGCCGTTTTTGCTCGTACTCCGTAAGATAGCAAAGCGTATTGAGCAAGAGCCTTATTGCGTATGTTATATACCGTCTTGTCGGACTCAACATAGATAGCCTCCGCTATCTTATCCGCGGGCAATTTATTTATGTAAAACATAGTTAATACTTTTCTGTGCTCCTTTTGAAGTTCCGATAATATAGACTCAATATGCTGTATCTCTGCTTTTGTTTCCTTAATTTCCGCCGTGCATTCCGCCACGCTTAAAAGCTCGTTTAGCGTATCATTTACAAAGTGCGAGTCGGTGTATGGTTTCGAGTAGTCAATAGCTCCAGGCTCGGACGGCTTGCCGCTGTCTACGAGGTGTTGTCGCTTTTTCTCTAAAAATTCAATACTCCGTTTGAGAGTAGGCAAGCTCGCTATATCTTGCTCCGCCGCCTTGAAATAATTTAGCCTCATAGCTTTTTACCTCCGTGACGATAAGGGCGAGTCCTGTTGTACTCGTGCTTTACCTCGATAATTGAGGCTATGTCAATTCCCGCTTTTCCGCAATAATCGAAAATGCGTATAACGCAATCCGCGAGCTCAACTCCGATACCCTCGGGCTTTTCTCCATAAAATGTTCCGTCGCCGTAGTCTGTTCTTATACACGGAATTACTTTTCCGTCGTCCTGTACCGTATCAGCGATATAATACATTTCTGGTCTGTTGTCCCTGTATTCCTCAAGAGCCTCCGATAGCTCCGAGTGACAAAGGGCAATAATATCTCCGAAACTCCGCTCCTTATCCCACCAACCGTGAGCAACCGCGTTTTCGTGGATTTCCTTAACAAGTTCTTTGATAGTCATAAAAATACCTCCGTTTAATTTGATTTCAAAAAGTAACGCATACATTCAGCACCGCCGCCGCGAGCCAGTAAACAGCGCGTTTATAGTCCTTTCCGTGAATACACATAATCGCCGCTCCTACATCAAGCACAATAAGGGCGATAGGGAAAATATACATAGACATTTTCTTTTTCTCCTTTCTTGCGTATTCTTTCAAGTTGATGTCGAAAGAGCTTTCCTTGCAAGCGTCCGTCATAAATAACGGACATTCCATACACGGCGCATCTCCTTTTTCCTCGGGGCATATCAATAAAGCCTCTTTTACTTTGCTCTCGCAATTTTTACAAATCATTTTTTGCCGCCTTTCCACTTTTTAGCTTTTTTATCTCTGTACATTCGGACGCATAAGTAATAGCCTCCGTTGAATTCGTTGTAAAACGGCTTTGCGTCTGCGAGCAAATAACCGTCGTACAGTTTCTCAAATTCCCGTCTATCGTCTGTTAGCCCGCAAAGCTCTTGTATTTTTCGAGCCGATATTCTGCCGTCGCGCTCTTTCGGTTGCGGCTGTACAAGGTTTTTCGAGGCGTTCCAACGCTTTCCGAGTATAGGCTCTTTTACGAGGTACTTTGCAATTCCGACTATTCCGAATTCGTCAAATTGTAGCGGCTTTGCCTGGGTATATCCTCGAGCCCATATTTTCGCAAGGTCTTTAAGAGCTACTCCGCCGTTAATTACGAGGTGATGATGATAACGCCCCTTTTTGCTCTTTTCTGTTACTGCAACATATTTCAGCGGCGGTAAACTCATTTTTTTCCGAAAGCGTTTAAGCCGTCGTATGTAGTTCTGTAATTGCTTTTGCGCGTCCTCGTCGCTTGTCGGTAAATTCTCGGGACTGTATGTTAAATCAAACCGTAAATCGTCCTCGGTAAAGTTTGCATTAAGGAGCCGTATTAATTTATTTTCGGCGTTATGTTGGTTTAGCTTTTTTTGTACCTCCGTCGTAGGCTTTGCTCTTTTTTTGCGCGAGCCTTGATATTTGAAAACAGGGAATATATCAACCTCTAAATAATCGCCACATATATATTTTTTCTCTCGATATAGACAACGCATTTATTTTTTACCTCCGTCGCATTTTATATTTAGGGGCTCTGCCCCTAAAACCCCGAGGTTTATCGCTTTAGTTTTCCATAAGGGAATATAAGCGTATCGGAAAACGAGGGCGGAGCAAACACAAACGCCTGTTCCGCCCTCATCCCCTTACGCTAAATCTTATGCGCCGCTCGAGTCGCACCTCTGCGTTGCTCTATCCTGCACATAAGCAAAAGCCATATAACCAACGGTCGGGTAAGTTTGGTTGTTAAGTTATTATCTATTACGAGTCAAAAAAGCCTCGTAAATGGCATTTCGCTATTGACCTTTAATTGCTTTTATGTTATATTTGTTTATAGTAACAGAGCGGCGAAAAGCCAAAAGCTCGGTAGCTCGTACAAGTAGCATTGTACGGGTTATTTTTTTGTACTGTTTTCTATCAAAGCGGCGTACTCGTCCGCTCTCGCTTTTTTCTTTTTTAATACTGTCATAGTATCGCTCCCTCTGCGCCTATCGGCGCGGATTATTCAAAGATTGACGGATTGAAAATACAAGCGGCGACGACTCCGCGAGCGAGAAACGCGTGGTAGTTGTACAACGTGCCGTACGAGTACACGATACGCTCGAGGTTGGCGTAGGACGGGTTGCAACTCCACGGAGTAATAGTCCAGAACCAATTATTATATGTAGGCATAACGCCGCGGTACTTTCTGTAAAGGTTGTCCGAAAGTAAGGCTATAAAGTCCTCGGAGGTTCCGTAGTCTTGCATACCGTCGTCGGAGGTGAGGTCGGAAACAAACGGTAGGAGGTCGCCGCAGTCAAAGTTTTTAATATATTCCTCGTTAAGGAATTTGCGGAGCGTTGATTTTCTCCAGTTGTTATAATTCTTTTTATCGAACGGCATTTCGCCCTCGGGGAGTTCCGCCACAACTGCCAGTACGCCGCCTTGCTCCTCTCCGAGAGCTACAAACTCGATACCGTTATAATTGAAGTGCTCGCCAGGTTTTAGTTCCTTGTCGCAAAGTGACGCGATAGGCGTTTTAATATTTTTATCCATAGTGTTTTACTCCTTATTTATAGTTGTATAAAATTCTTTCGCTTGCCGCTGATATAGCGGTTATGTAGTACTCTTTATCGTCCTCCACGGGTACACCTCGCTTTCTTTTTTGCGTCGGCGTACTGTTTCATACGGTCAATAAATAGTCTGTCGAGTTCCTTTTCGGTGAGCTCCGCCGCTTGCGATTTCTCGGGAACCTCTCTTAATATAGGAACCTCGGGGAGAAATTCTCCAGACGGACTACGGAGAGCCGCTACGCCGACTTGTTTTAACATAAGCCCGCCTCCTTAAAAGCTGTATTTTTCCGAAAGCTCGGCAAGAGTCTTAATTATAGGAGCTTTGTTTCGGTGGTTCTTATCTGCTGAAATTAGCGAGGCGACGGCGGCTTGAATTTCTGCGAGTTGCCGCTCCGACTGCCTTAACTGTTTTGCGAGTTCGCTTGCCGCTTTCAGCTTGTCCCGAGCCGCTCTCATATCGTCGTACTCTTTAGAGGACATTTGCACGGCAACGGTAACGCCTTTCGGCTTGCCCGCTCCGCGGAGAATATAAAGACGGTTCCGTACCGCGTCCTGGGAGCGGTTCATATCGTCCGCGATTTCGGAAAGAGTTTTCCGCTCGTCCTTGTAGCTATGTAGTAAGAGCTTGTCCTCGTCTGGAGTCCATTTCCCGCTATTGAGTGGCTCCCGCTCGGCGTTGAATTCATACCCGCATTGCGGGCATACTGCTTTACACATTCCTATACCTCCTTTAATTTTCAAGAATTGTAAAATTTATAGGGCGGAACGGTTGATTTATAATGCTTTTTGCCTTTTCTACGCACAACGCAAAACAATCATCAAATAAAATAAATCCATATTCATTTGTTGGTAAATCCATTTCAATAGAAATGTTTTTATATTTTGTAAAGTATCCTGTTTTGCTGTCGTGTATTGAATAGCACATTTTTATTTTTCCCATATCGTTACTCCATATCTTTGGCACTCTCGGCGGGTGGCATATTCTCTGGTAATAACTGAAACGCAAGCAACCCGCCTTTTGTTTTTCCTACTGGCTTAAATCCCGCTTTAATATATGTAAACCCCCAAGTGTCGCGCCCGTGTACCTTTGTCGGTTTAACCTTTTTTGAGTCTATAAATGTTATCATACCGAGCGGCGGCGGCTCTCCAAAATGAGCCCGAGTTGCGGCTATTGCCTCTCGTATCATTTCAGAGGCAACGCCTGCTCCCTCGTTTCTAAAAGCGGAGCATACCCAGGCACCCGCCCAGGCGTGCCGCACATATTCAGCATACGGAAAGCTCGTAACCCAAAAAGCCCGTCCGTTTTCGTTCTCCGCATATAGAACGCAACACCTCCCAGGCGGTACAAACTGCGGTGTTCCTGGCTTTTGCCTGTTATAATGCCTGTCAGCAATTAGGCGGGCTTTCTGGTCAAAACGGTTTGATTTACTCCATATCATAAGCTTTTAATATACGCACGGTGTGTCGAATGTCCCAAAAGCGCGGGAGGTCAATAGAGGTGCCATAAGCGTATTGTTGCTCGTACATCTCTTTTATCTCTTGCTCGAGTTCAGAAATGCTTATTTTCTCAATAAATTTTGGGTTATAGTTCATAATAAAATTACTCCCTTGCGCCTATCGGCGCGGATTATTCAAAGATTGACGGATTGAAAATACAAGCGGCGACGACTCCGCGAGCGTTAACCGCGTAGTAGTCGTACAACGTGCCGTCCGAGCTCACGATACGCTCGTAGTTGGCGTAGGACGGGTGGCAACTCCACGGAGTAATAGTCCAGAACCAATTATTATATGTAGGCATAACGCTACGGAATTTTCTGTAAAGATTGTCTGAAAGCAGGGCTATAAAGTCCTCGGAGGTTCCGTAGTCTTTCATACCGTCGTCGGATGTGAGGTCGGAAACAAATGGGGATAGGTCGCCGCGGTCAAAGTTTTTAATATACTCCTCGTTAAGGAATTTACG
>CAZQXZ010000039.1:0-16546 GCA_964597515.1 uncultured Eubacteriales bacterium
TCTTCTTGTCGCTTGATTTCGTGTTTATTCTTTCATTTTAACTTTACAGAGCCGATTTTTTAGAATTGCACGATACGCTTCAGCCACGCATCAGCCGCATTGAACGCACAAAAGCCGTAAAGCAACACCTAAAATGGATTATATACAAATGCACAGGTAATTGCAAGAATTATTTATTATTTTAGTACAAAATCAAAAAAAAATAGTTTTTTTACTGTTTTCTGCCGAAGGTATTGATAGTGTAAAAGAAAAACTGCGCGCTTGCGTGTATTTTTCTTGCGTTTCGCCTAACCAAAACCGCATTGTGTTCGGCTTCCCTAACCTTTTATCTGCGCGCCTTTATAGTAGTGCTTTAGGATTTCCGCATAGTCGCTGCCCTGCCTTGCCATATAGTCAGCCCCGTATTGGCTCATGCCGACTCCGTGACCGTAGCCAAGCACCTTGAAGACGACGCCCGTACCCGTAACCTCGGCGGTAAAAGCCGCGCTTTTCAGCGAGTAAGCGTTTCTGATTTCTATTCCCGTAAAGGCTTTACCCGCGATTTCTATCGACGTTACCGTTTTGGCGTCGGATGTTTTAACAGCACCTATCCAAGCACCGCTGTCGTTTTTATCGGGATTGGCCCCTATGGAGGCGGCGATTTCGAGAAACTGCTCTTTTGTAAGGCTGATTGTGCTGATATACGAAGGCGAAAGCGTGTCGCCCGCGCTTTTTACGCTTTGCAGGTAATCTACATTTTTGCCCCATACGGTTTTGGCGCTTTCGGTTATTCCCGCCGATATGGCGTGGTATGCCGCCACGCAAAGCTCGTCTTTATAAGTAAGCGTATAGCCGAGGACGTCTTCTACGGCGTCCGTTATTTTCTTTTCATACTTTTCAAAAGAGTCGCCCCATTTTTCCTGCCTTTGCTTTTTTGTAAGATAACCCTGGTGTACGGAGCTGTCGTTGCTGATATCCGCGCCTGAAAAAGCGCTGTCGTCCGAATTTTCGGAGTTCACTTTCCGAAGTCTTACCGCGTTGGTATAGCACGCCACCGCCTGGGCTTTGAGCGCTTGTTCGTGATAGGAGGCGGGCATCTCCGCGGCTACCGCGCCGCAGACATATTCAAGCTCCGAAACGGATATAACCTCCTTATCGGCGCTGAGATAGACGCTGATTTCCGGTTTTTTGACGTCTTGAACCGTTTCCGTTCTACCGGAAACAGACTCTTTGTCCGAGGCGCGCGCGCCGGAAGCGGAGGCGGCGGGGTTTTTTACGGTAACGGGAATGAGCAGCAGTGAAACGGTTATAGCGAGAAAAAGATATACAAATGACTTCATAGCTTGAACTTTCCTTTCCTTTTACACTTTTTTGATTGACTTTAAGTTAATATTGATATAAAATATTATGTAATTCTTTTTTCAAATATGACGAGGTGTTTTTATGTCGGTATATATTTCCCCGATAGCGAACGACGCGCTTGCGGCACTGTGCAACGAGCTGAAGCAGAATGCTTATTTTAATCCCGAGGACTTTGAGAGATTTGACGTTCACAGGGGGCTGAGAAACAGGGACGGCAGCGGCGTAATGGCGGGGCTTACAAAGGTTTGTTCCGTTGAGGGGTATTATATGGTTGACGGCGAGAGGATGCCCCGCGAAGGCAGGCTCGTATACCGCGGCATTAGCGTTGAGGATATCGTAAACGGATGCAAAGCCGAGAACCGCTTTGGATTTGAGGAGGTAGTGCGCCTTTTGCTTTTCGGAACGCTTCCGACCACAGAACAGCTTGAAGCGTTTAAGACCGTGCTTTCTGTCGCCAGAGAGCTTCCCGACGAGTTTATCGAGGATATGATAATGAAGGCCCCGTCAAGGGATATTATGAATAAGATGGAGAGAAGCGTTCTCGCTCTGTATTCGTATGACAGTAATCCCGACGACATTTCGGCGGAGAACGTACTCAGGCAGAGTATGCAGCTTATAGCCCAACTTCCTACTATTATGGCATACGCGTATCAGGTGAAAAGACGTCATTTTTATAAAAAAAGCATGTACCTTCACTCCATAAACCCCAAACATTCCATCGCGCAAAGCATATTGAACTCCATTCGCTCAGACCGGCAGTTTACCGACAGTGAGGCGAAGCTTTTGGACACCTGTCTAATTCTTCACGCGGAACACGGCGGCGGAAACAACTCGACGTTCGCGACAAGGGTACTCACCTCTACGGGCACGGACACATATTCGGCTATCGCGGCGGGTATAGGCTCTTTAAAGGGACCGCGCCACGGCGGAGCCAATCATAAAGTTATGGAGATGTTGGGCTACCTCAAGGAAAGCGTGAGCGATATAACGGACGAGGGGCAGGTTGCTGACTTTTTAAGAAAAGTAATCAACAAAAAAGCGGGCGACGGCTCGGGGCTTATATACGGAATGGGTCACGCTGTATACACGCTTTCCGACCCAAGGCAGAAGATCTTAAAGGCGGAAGCGGAAAAGGTTATAATGGGAACACAGTTAGAGGATGAGTTCAAGGCTCTCGATATAATTGAAAACCTGACCGCGGAGATTTTTGCGTCTGTGAAGAACGACAAGAGAAAAATCTGCGCCAATGTGGATATGTATTCGGGGTTAATTTATAAGCATCTGAAAATACCGGAGGACCTGTATACCCCGCTCTTTGCCTCGGCGCGCATTGCGGGCTGGGCGGCTCATCGGGTAGAGGAGCTTCTTACGGGTGGCAGGGTTATACGCCCCGCCTACAAGAGCCTTTCACCGCCGCAGGAATACGCTTCCCTTGACCAGCGGCACAGTTTAGCGGACGACTGGCAAAAATCGTATACCCCTCTTGAAGAGAGGATATAAACATTTATAATAACGGGTTCAAAACGTCTTTCGCGCGAAAGGAAACAAAGCTATGAAGGGTTCCATAAAAGGCATAAAATTAAAGTATCTGCTGTTTATTTTTGTAACGGTGCTGCTTCCGACACTTCCTGTAAGAGTGTATCAGATGTTCAAAATCGTTGAAGCAAAAACGGGGTTTTATACGACAAGCAGCCCTACGGTTCCTTTTTTATACGGTATTCTCGGCGTTTTTGTCGCCGCAGTCATAAGCCTGTCCTATCTGAGCGCGGAAATTCCTTCCCCGCGCCTTCCCACCGGCAAAAACAAGCTGTTGGGCGTCGCTTCGGCGATATTGGGCGTAGGTCTTCTTTGGAGCGTGACGAGCGATATGATAACCCTGCTTAAAAACTTCGCCTCCAAATCGTCGCTTATAAGCGGCGGCTACCTGTCAGAGCTGTTTTCGCAGCAAGGAGGGATTATTACGCCGCTCAGGATAGCCGCGGCGTTTTTGGGAGCTATTTATCTGTTTGTATTCTGCGTTTCGCATTTTGACGGGAAGGCGTCGTACAAGGACCATAAGATACTCGCGCTTATGCCTATGTTTTGGGCTATGTGCAGCCTCATATCGTGTCTGATGCAGGAAATAAGCTATATCAGGGTTTCAGAGCTTATGCTCGATATGTGCCTTTACGTCTTTGCGATGCTGTTTTTGATGAATTATGCGAGGGTAGCGTCCGTTGTTGCAAACGAGGGAATAATGTGGCAGATATTCGGCTTCGGCGCTCCCGCCGCGGTATTCGGGATTTTAGCCGGCGTCCCGAGACTTATGCTTCTGATAATGGGAAGGCCTTTGGTAACGGACTATCCTTTTGACCTGTCTTCGCTTGCGGTGGCGGCGTTCGCGGTCATTTACATATTCGCCTCTCTCGGAATAGGCTTTAATAGGGCACAGGAAGAGGAAGAGGAAAACGGTTTTGAAGGAACGGGCGTCGAAGAAAAAGATGAGCCTTCCGTTGAAACGGAAGAATAAAAAAGCGTTTCTGCACGGGAGGATTATACGCAGTGTTTCTTGAAAATATGGCAAATGCCGCGCAGCAGGTCCTTATTCTGTATATTCTTGTGGCGGTGGGCTTTATAGCTGACCGCCTGAAAATTTTTACAGAGAGTACCGCGAAGCTTTCAAACAATCTGCTGTTTTATTTCGTTACGCCGGCGGTAATTCTAAATTCGTTTTTGTCTATGGAGTTTTCGGTGCAAAAGGCGGCCTCCCTCGGAATAGCTTATTTATGTGCCGTAGGGACAATGGCGCTCGGGTCGCTGCTGACCGCATGGCTTTTTAAGAATAAAGGCGAGGACAGGTCCATATATCAGTTTGCGACAATTTACGGTAATATGGGCTATATGGCTCTCCCCCTGGCGGGCGCGATGCTCGGCAGCGAAGGCGTTTTTTATTGCTCCGCCGGAGTTATGGCGTTTAATACGGTCTGCTTTACGCACGGGGTGTGGCTTATGTCAAAATCAGCGGACGGTAAAAAGGCGAAGTTTGAACTGAGCAGGATTATACGAAACCCCGGCGTTATTTCTGTCCTGATAGGACTCCCGCTGTTTATCGCGGGCGTCAAGGCACCCTCTGTCTTATCGGCTCCGCTTGGTTATATAGCGGGAATGAACACGCCCTTGGCGATGATATTTTTCGGTACATATATAGCAAATACGGATATTAAAAGGATGTTTTTGGACAGGGCGATATACATTGTCGGAGCAATTAAGCTGATTGCCGTACCGCTGACTATGTTTTACATATATAAGCTTGCAGGTATTTCGGGTACGCTTCTTACTGCTTGTATGATTTCCGCGTCCGCCCCGAGCGCGAACAATACGGTTATGTTTTCCGCTAAATACGGGCACGATACCCAGACCGCGTCAAAAATTGTCGCGCTCGTAAGCTTTATGTCGATTGTTACAATGCCTTTAATGATTGTTATCGCGTCTGAGTGAAAGGCTTGTAAAAAAACAAATAAAACAGTATAATATAAATGGCAAACGGCAAAAGGCATATTTCGGGCGCTTTGTCACACAATCTAACATCTAATATCTAATATCTAACATCTAACTTTATTGGGGTTGTTTCTTATGAAGCTTGTTATCGGGATAGTCAGCGACGAGGACGCCTGTGCGGTTCTCTCTCAGCTTAATAAAGCGCGCTTTACCGCTACAAAGCTTGCAACGTCGGGCGGATTTTTGCGCTCCGGAAACGTTACGCTCCTTGTCGGGGTAGAGGACGGCGAGGTTTTGGAGGTAATCGAAATATTCAGGCAGTACTGCTCAAAAAGGAGCCAATATACAGCGGCGGCGGCGCCTTTTGCGGGCGACGGTTTTATATCATCCGCGCCCGTTGAGATAACGGTCGGAGGCGCCACGATATTCGTGCTGGACGTCGAGGGGTTTTATAAGCTTTGAATTTTAATATGATAAACGTATCGGATACGGATAAGAATATTGTTAAGAAGCTCGAAGCATTAGTTTTGAGAGGCGGCGTGAGCCATGCTGTCCTGATAAGCGGGGGAATTCCGGAAAACAGGGCGTTGGCGGCTTATTATCTTGCGGGCTTTACAGTGTGCTTTGCGCAAGACGGCAAACCCTGCGGGCAATGCGAAGCCTGCCGTAAAACGCACAGCAGGGTGCATCCGGATATTTATATATATGAAAAGCCTGCCGATAAACGCAGTTACGCCAAAAAAGCCGTTCAGGAAATTTGCGAAAGCGTATACCTGACGCCTAACGAGGCGAATGTGAAGGTCCTTATCTTATCCGAAATTCAGAATATGAACGAGGAGTGCCAGAACCTGCTGCTGAGGGTTTTGGAAGAGCCGCCGGCTTATTCGTCCTTTATTTTAACGGCAAGCAGTAAGGCTGTAATACTTCCCACGGTTCTGTCCCGCGTGACAAAGCTTAATTTAGGCGAGGCGGGCGGGGAGCGGTATTGTGACCCGAAATCGGTGAAAACCGCCCGGGCGATTGCCAGAGCGGTGATTTCACCCGACGAGTTTGATATTATAAGAGCTTCGGGCGAGCTTGAGGGCGATAAGAATAAGTATACGGACGTTGTTTTGGAGCTTTCTTTGATTTTCAGGGACGCTCTCGTCAAATCCGCGGGCGGCGGCGAGGGGATAAGCTCGGGCGTACAGGAAGCGGAAGATATGGCGGCGGTGCTTTCAAAAAAACAGCTTATGAAGTTATACGACGCGGCGGCAGGGATGCTTGCCGATTCGGATATAAATAAAAACAAGGCGCTGCTGGCTGCGTGCCTGTCGGCACAGCTGAGGCAGGCAATTCAGCTTTAAGAAAAAAAGTAAGTTTGAAAGATATACCTTTCAAACGGGAGGATTTGTCCTTATCATATCGCAGGTTATGATGTGAACCGGCTTTCTCGGACGGACTGCACTCCCGCCTTGCATCGAAAGGACGGTCAAAGAATGGCAGAGGTTATAGGAGTACGCTTTAAGGAAGTCGGTAAAATATATTATTTCGACCCCGACGGCAAGACATATCAAAAAGGAAACAGCGTTATAGTCGAGACTTCCCGCGGGATAGAATGCGGGGACATAGTGATGGAAAACAGGGAAATTGCGGAAGAAAACATCGTAAGACCGCTTAAAATGATTATCCGTTCGGCTACTCAGGAGGATATGCAGACCGTAGAGTTAAATCGGGAAAGGGAAAAGGAAGCCTTCGATATATGCGTTAAAAAGGCGGCGGAATTGAAGCTTGATATGAAGCTTGTAGACGTGGAATTCACGTTCGACGCAAGCAAGCTGCTTTTCTATTTTACGTCTGACGGGCGGGTTGATTTCAGAGAGCTTGTCAAGAGCCTTGCGAGCGTGTTCAGAACGCGTATAGAGATGCGCCAGATATGCGTGCGTGACGAGTCGAAGATGTTAGGCGGGCTCGGCGTCTGCGGCAGGGCGTTCTGCTGCTCGGAGTTTTTGGGCGAGTTTTACCCCGTGTCCATAAAAATGGCGAAGGAACAGGGGCTTTCGCTTAATCCGGTTAAAATCAGCGGAACCTGCGGCAGGCTTATGTGCTGTCTCAGATACGAGCAGGAATCATATGATTATTTGCAGAGGATAACGCCGAAAGTGGGCGCCACTGTAAGCACAAGAGACGGCGAGGGTACGGTTACTGAAAACAATCTTATAACAGGTATGCTCAAAGTAGCGCTCAAAAACAGACCGGACGACGCCCCGTCCGTATACGGCGTCGGTGACGTTAAGGCGACGGGACACGGTGCGCAGAATAACGATTAATACAATCCGTACAGGAAATTGTGATACAAACCGTATTTTTAAAAAATACTATTGAAATTTGTTGGATTTATGTTAGAATATATTTAATTTATTAAGGAGGTCTATACTATGTCATATACTATCAATGACGAGTGCATATCCTGCGGTGCCTGTGAGGCTGATTGCCCGGTTGCGGCGATTTCCGAAGGCGACGGCAAATATGTTATTGACGAGACTCTTTGTACCGATTGCGGAGCCTGCGCGGACGTCTGTCCTGTAGACGCGCCCAACCCTGCTTGAAAATCGGATACAGTAGGTTTAAGTATTACATAATAATATGCTGTTTTTATCCAGTAAGCACACCGACGGGCGGTCGGTGTGCTTTTGGTGTGTAAAATGCGCGGATATTCAGACGGCGCAAGGTTGACAATTCAACTGTGTTTATGCTAAAATGTCCCGAATATGAATGAGGTGATTTTTTGCTCGAGTTAAGCTACGCTTTTAATTTAATTATAAAGAGCCTTGAAACGCGTATGAAGGAACACGGTTTCAGCCTTGATTATCCAGAGGGAACGCGTCCTCCCGAGGTACCCATATTTGAAGAAGGCAAAAACAAATACGTTATATACCGCGGGCAAAAAGGCAGAGTAAAAATAGAACACAGCGAGGGAAAGCTTGCCTTGTGTATAGCCGCTTCGGACGACGACAGCCCCGATACGGATATGCAAAGAGTTTCTCTGACCCTTTTAGAGCTTGACACCTATGACGAGCGTGACCTGCGGTATATATTTGACGAATACGCCGAAACCTTTGACAGCTATTACGCATCCAAGAAAGCTTCGGGGAGCAAAACAAAGCTGCCGACTCCGGTTTCAAAAAGCGCCGCCAAGACAGGCGCGCTCAGCTATGACCCGCTGACTTTGGGAAACAGGTTTGTGGGAGTATATCAGGAGCTAAAAGACGAATACCGCGTCAATATTGAAAAGTATGATGAGTTTTTGGCTGAGGAGTTTTTCCTCGAACACGGCAACAAAGCTGTTTTAGATACGATAAGGGAAAACAATAAGATAAAAATGCGCAAGCTGTTTAATCTTCTAAACGAGATTTACGAGGACGGCACGAATGAAACGCAGAGTCTTATTGCCGTAACGATTTTAGGAGAGCTTTACAGAGAGCCTGAGCTTTTTGAGCGCGCCAGGGAAAGCATGAGCGATACTATGGAGGGAACCGTGACCGAGGTCGTGAAATACTTGTCCTCGGGCAAAAGCAAGTCGGCGAGAATGAGACTTAAAACACCGCCTGCGTATAAGCCGCCGAAAAAGAAGAGAGAAAACCCTCTTATGAAAATGATGGGAATGCAGTAAACAGACGCGCAGTGCGTTTTGTTCGGAAAAAAGCCCCGTTTCGCTTTTATAAACGAAACGGGGGTTTTTTGTCTTATTACTCGCTTTGCATGTGCAAAGGCAGCTTAATACTCGCCTTGAACAAATCGCCGTCTATTTCAAGGATGAATTTTCCGCCTTGCAGCTCGCACAGGCTCTGTGCTATGGAGAGCCCTAAACCGCTTCCCTCGCCCGCACGCGAGGCGTCTCCGCGCACAAATCTTTCGGTAAGCTCGCTTACGGGGATATTAAGGGGATTTTTGCTGACGTTTTTCATCGAGAACACTCCGTAGCCGTTTTCGGCATATACGTCAATATATACCCTTGTTCCCGGCTGGGCGTATTTTTTTACGTTTGAGAACAGGTTATCGATAATCCGCCAGGTATGCTGGCTGTCCGCGAATACGAGCGAGTGAACCTCGCCGGTCTTATAAACGGCTTCAAGTCCCGCCGCCTCAAGCACGTCGCTGTGTTCGCCCAGTGCTTGGAGCGCAAGCTCCGACAGATCTATCGGAACACGGTTTATTTTTATGTTGCCGGTGGACGCCTTGCTCGCTTCGGTAAGGTCGTCTATAAGACGTTTGAGCCTTTTCGATTTATCGTCGAGAATTTCAAGATATTTGGCGGCGTCCTCGTCTCGGATTTCGCATTTTTTAAGAAGGTCAACATAGTTTATAATCGAGGTAAGCGGCGTTTTCAAATCATGTGAAACGTTTGTGATAAGCTCGGTTTTCATTCTCTCGCCTTTGAGCCCTTCGTTGACGGCAAGCTGGATGCTGCTCCTGACGTCGAGCATATCCTCGGCTGTTTTCCTGAGCGCTTTCGGCAGGGTACCGATGTTGAGCGGCATACCGTAATTTCCGGATTTAATCTCGGACGCGAGCTTTCCGATGACCGCAATACCCGAAACATACTTGATAACGGCTATGAATACCGCGGCATTTATCACAGCCCAAAAAATGAACGCGATGACCGCTATGGCGGCGTCGAGACAAGCTGTAAATAGGAAGACCGTAAATCCGTCTGCCAGCAGAAAGCCCAGAACACCAAAGGCGAGCGTTCTTTTAACGGTTTTTGTAAATGGAAACGTCACAAGTCTGACAAAAAGCTTAATCAGCCTGCCTATATAATGGAGAAGCGTGTTTTTGAAGAATTGCTTTGCCTTGATTAAGCGCGTAAAGGACAGCGTGAGTTCGAGCATGACAAGATAGGACGCTCCGAGTAAAAACCCGACGGCTACCGGAACCGCCGAATATACGACGGAAAGCACCACATAAAGAGACGTATCGTAAAAGGCGTTGTTGAATTCAAAGGAGAAGAGTACGGCGGCAAGGTACAGTAAACCGATTGTAACAGCCGCACAAAGAGCAAGATGTATTATAAAAGGCACTTTATCAATATTTGCGAGCGAAAGCGTTTCATCGTTCTTTCTGCCGGTTATGGCAATAAGATAGACAGTGGGAATTACGGAAAGCAGAAGAAAGAAAGCGACCGCCCCGAGGCTCATTGTCTGATTTTTATTGATATTTTGATAATTCTGATAGATATAATGATAAACGTCGCCGCGTTCAAGCTGTTTAGGAAGCATTATATACGCGTCGTACTTATCCCCGAAATTACTTTCAAGATAGCTGTTGCTGAAGGTGTCGGCGGCTGCCGAGCCGATGGTATAACCGAAAAGCTCAATAATAGTGTTTGTAGCCTCGTCTCTTTTCGGAAAACCTCCGCCGACAAGCCCTTTGTGCGCCGAATAATCTATATAAAACAAACTATCGGCGAGAGAGGCTTTGAAGGCGTCAAGGTTTAAGCTGTTTTCCTCAATATTGGTAAAAACCTCTCCCGTTTTTTTATCCACAACGGCAAAGCGTACGTTTACCATTGAGGTTACGCGGCTTTTGTAATTATAGTATTGTTCCCTGTAAGCTTCCCAGTTTTGCTGGGAGAGATTGTCAACCTTTTTATCAAACTCAAAATCAATTGTACTGTGGCTCCTCGCGTCGTTAACGAGGGCGAATATATAACTGCGAAGTATCTGGTAATCGTTATACCACGCGTCGTAATCCTTATATTCACGGTTAAGGAAGTTTTTAACCTCCGATATATCGAGGTTGGACGCCGTATACTTGGTCAAATTATAGTATGTTCTTATATTGCTGTTGGAATTGTAAAGCGTTATGCCGACCGAGGACCAGGAGGGGTTTATATCCGCCGGCGCCCTTGTGGGGTATGTGGCAGCCTCGGTAAAAAAGCCATCGTCGTAGTCTTTGGGGGATGTGTAAGCCTCGGAACCAAAGCCTTCGTCGTAGCCTTTTTCGTATTCGCCGTCGGGAAGAGCGTCAGCGGAATTTGTATTTTCGGGGGCGAGTTTTTTAAAGTTTTGTATGATATCGAAAAGCTCAATGGCAAGCTTTCTGTCGCTGTTTAGGTTATCGATAGAGGTTTTTGTGTAATAATTATCCGCCGTAAAAGCGTTCCTATCCTCCGCTAAATTTTTACTTAACGCCGAGTATGCCGCAATAGCGTTGAAATCCCCTAACATATTATATAAGAACGTCGGAGTAGAGGCGAGGTTTTCGTTGCCGTCGTCGGCAAAAATAACCTCGCTGCGGTATAGAGAGAACGCCGCGTATCCCGAGATAAAAATGAGCGCAAAAGCAAGCATCACCGCGGTCGTCTTTGTAAAATACGAGTATTTAAAGCTTTTCGATTTTATATCCAATTCCCCACACCACCTTCAAATATTTAGGTTCTTTCGGGTTGATTTCGATTTTTTCGCGAATTCTTCTTATGTGTACGGTAACGGTTTTATCTCCCGCAAATGAAGGTTCGTTCCAGACCGCCTCATAAATCTGCGAGGTTGAAAGAACGCATCCGATATTGCGCATCAGGTATTCGATGATACCGTATTCCGTGGCGGTAAGCCTGACAGGCTCGCCGTCAACCGTCACTTCGTGCGCTATGCAGTCAATAGCGAGACCGCCGTTTTCGATAATGCCGTCCTTCTTCTCCAAGCTGCCTAAATTGACATAGCGCCGTATCTGGCTTTTTACTCTCGCGACAAGCTCAAGCGGATTAAAAGGCTTAGTCACATAGTCGTCGGCTCCGAACGAAAGTCCGGTGATTTTGTCGGTGTCCTCGCTTTTCGCTGAAAGAAGGATAATGGGGATGTTATATTTTTCCCTCATTTTCAGCGTCGCGTTAAGACCGTCAAGCCCCGGCATCATAATGTCAAGAACTATACAATGTACTTCGTTCGCGCGTACAAGCTCAAGGGCTTTCAGCCCGTCCTCGGCAAGAAGCGTATTGTACCCCTCAAGCTTTAGATAAATATCAATTGATTTTAATATGGCGTAATCGTCGTCGCATACAAGAACGGTAAACATCACAAACCCTCCACAGATATAATATCTCATATATAAATTACAAAAAAATATGTATAAGTATTAAAGAATTCTTACAAAATCCGACCAAACGGGAAATATGTAATCATTGTAACAAATAACGCTAAAAAAGTACAGCGGGATTTGCGTTGTTTTTTGAAGCTTGTCCTATACAATTTTTAACAGATATCATCAGATTATTGTAAAGGAATGAAGCGAAAAGTGGAAAATATATCCGGCAAAAAGACGCAAAAGAGTAAAAGAAGCGAAGGGCTGTTTGAACTTGCGGAGTTTCTGATTAAGAATATTTCGGTATTCGCGCTGTCGTTTGTGTTTTCACTCGGAGGGAAAGCGGGGCTGTTCTCGCCGTTTGGCGTCAGCGCCGTGGCGGCGGCGGGCTTTTCATATATGCCGGCGAGCATTATAGGGGCGTCGCTCGGATATATCGTGACCCAGAACTCGCTGTTTTCGTTAAGATACATAGCTTCAATTCTTGCCTGCGGCGTTATAATGGGAACTCTTAAAAATATGAGAGATATAACAGGCTCAAAGCTTTTCGCTCCGGCTATCACGTTTGTTACGCTTTTAGTGACGGGCTTCGCGCTCGCTTTCTCGGAGTCGCTGACCATAGCACTCGCGCTGAGGTACGTCACGGAGGCTCTTACGGGCGCGTGCGGCGCGTATTTTATAAGCAGCGCGGCGAAGCTAAAAATACCGTATAAAAGCTTCGGATTTCTAAGCTCCAAGGATTTGTCGGCTCTGATGATAACGGCGGGGCTTTTACTTTTGGCGCTCGGAAATTTAAGTATCGGCGAGTTTGTCCCGATACGCGTCGTCGCGGTGTTGATGATACTTATCTGCGCGCGGTATACGCACGAGGCGGGAGGAGCGATAGTCGGCGTGTGCGCCGGTGTCGCGTTAAGCGTGAGCGGCGGCGGCAGCGGCAGCCTTATACTTGCCGGATACAGCTTCGGAGGGCTTTTAGGCGGTGTTTTCTCCCAGCTCGGCAGAATAGGGACGGCGGCGGCGTTCGTGACCGCCAACGGAATAATCGCCATAATGGAAGCGGATAACACAGCGGCGTTGCCCGTGGTTATAGAAGCCGCCGCGGCGACAACAGTTTTCCTGCTGCTGCCCTCCGGCATAACGAAAAAGCTTGATGAAATGCTTTCGCCCGCGTCCGTTTCGCCCGTGCTTGACAGCGTAAAAAACGATATTGTGTGGAAGCTGCACAACGCGTCGAGGATAACGGGCGATATAGCCTCCTCGCTCGTTTCGGTTTCAAATACCCTTAAAATCGGGGAAAACAGCGGCATTACGGATATGTATACATGCATACGGTGCGAGGTGTGCGACAGCTGCGGACTCAAAGACGTCTGCTTCGAGCAGAATTATGACGAAACGATAGGCGCGTTTAACGATATAGTCCTAATGCTCAGAGAGGGCGGCACGGCGTCGTTTGCCGCGATACCGCCGCATTTCTCATCAAGGTGTATACGCACAAGCCAGCTTTGCGACTGCTTTAACAGGTTTTACCGCGAATACGCCGCGAACCAGAA
The DNA here is from genome assembly GCA_964597515.1 of uncultured Eubacteriales bacterium. GTDB lineage: Bacteria > Bacillota > Clostridia > Oscillospirales > Acutalibacteraceae > DTU089. The sequence goes on from CAZQXZ010000039.1 coordinate 13,428, forward strand.
GGCGCAAACAAAGATATCCCAGGTCAGAAGCGTTGTTTCAGACCAGTTTACGGGGATTTCCTATATGCTCTCGTCGCTTTCGGAAGAGCTTAGCGAAAAGACGGTTTTCGACGTCGGCGCGGCGCAGAGAATTACAAACACCCTTGAGGAAATGGGGCTTACGGTAATCGACGTTTGCTGCTGCTTAGATAAATACGACAGGATAAACACTGATATACATATTAAGCAGACGAACGCGAAGATAAGCAAATCAAAGCTTAGGAATACAGTTGAAAGCATCCTGCAAAGAAAGCTCGATATGCCCGTTATGGGCAGCTTCGGAGAGACGGTGCATATAGCGTTTAAGGAGAAGCCGACATACCGTGCCGTGACGGGCTTCGCACAGTTTGCTGCACAGGGAGAAAGGGTCTGCGGCGACGCGTTTTCGTGTTTTACGGACGAAAACGGCTTCTTTTACGCCGTGCTCAGCGACGGAATGGGAACCGGCGCGAGGGCTGCCGTGAGCGCGACGCTTGCCGTGTCCATCTGCGAAAACCTCATAAAAGCGGGCTTTGGAATAGAAGCCTCCTTAAAGGCGGTTAATTCCGCGCTTATTGTAAAGCCGGGCGAGGAAATGAGCGTAACATTGGATATAGCGGCGATTGATTTATATACGGGGCAGATAACACTTTATAAAGCGGGAGCGGCGGCTACGGTTATCAGAAGGAGGGGCAAGTGCGTCAAGGTGGAGCTGCCGTCTTTGCCGCTCGGGATACTGCGCGACTGCGATACCGTCAGCACAAGGGGAACGCTCGAAAAAGGGGATATTGCCCTGCTTACGACGGACGGTATAGGCGAGGAGAGCCTTAAAGAGATATGCAGTAAGCTGCAAAGCTTCAAGAACGGGGAGCTTTCGGCGTATGTCAGGGAGCTTGCCGCCGACGCCAAAAATACCGCCGAAGGGAGAAAGGACGACGACATAACGGCGGTAGCCGTCGCGCTGGTCAGGGATTGACCGAAAAATTATGTTATCGGTTGAATTTTTATACATTTTGTGATACACTTGCCGAGTATTTTGATTTGGCGAGTGATTAAATGAAAAATAAGCAGGCGGTATCGGCGTTAATGCTGTTTTTGACCGCTCTTATATGGGGGCTTGCGTTCGTGGCGCAAAGCGAGGGAATGAAAACCCTCGGCACATACACCTTCTTTGCCTCGCGCTCGTTTCTCGCGGTAATTTTCCTGACAGGTCTGTACGCGTTCAAGAGAATAAGCGTTAAAAATAAAGTTGAATCACGAAACGGGACGAGCCGTGAAAGCCGGAGCGGGCTGCTCGTTGCGGGCGTGATTTGCGGCGTCTCGATGTTTATCGCGACGATAGCCCAGCAGAACGGGCTTTTGTATACGACGGTCGGAAAGTCGGGCTTTATAACCGCGCTTTATATACTTATTGTTCCGCTGTTCGGTCTTTTCCTTAAAAAGAAGGTCTCACCGCTTATGTGGGGCTGTGTCGCGATCGCCGTCTGCGGAATGTACCTTTTGTGCATATCGGACGTACAGGGCGTCAACAAGGGCGACCTGTACACGCTTATCAGCGCGGTTTTCTTCGCGGTGCAGATTTTAACCATAGACACATATGCCGCGAAGGCGGACCCTATTAAGCTTTCGCTCGTGCAGTTCGGCGTAGGACTGTTTTTATCGTGTGTTTTTATGCTCGTTTTTGAGCAGCCGGCCTTAGAGCAAATAAGAGAGGCTTGGGTTCCAATAGTTTACGCCGGCGTTTTTTCATCGGGAATAGCTTATACGCTCCAGATTTCGGCGCAGAGAAATATTTCGCCCACGCTCGCCTCGATTATTATGAGTTTTGAGTCTGTTTTCGCCGTATTGTTCGGGTGGATTATCCTGTCCCAGAGCCTGAGCGCGCGGGAAGTATTCGGCTGTTTTCTTATGTTTGCGGCGATAATATTGAGCGAGCTTCCCCTGGAAAAATTTATAATGTCCAAAACATCTAAAAAATTTGTTTTAGGTATTGACAAAAAGCAAGACGCCGATGTATAATGACAAAGCCTCTTAAAGAGGCTTCATATCGCGGGGTAGAGCAGTCCGGTAGCTCGTCGGGCTCATAACCCGGAGGTCAGAGGTTCAAATCCTCTCCCCGCAACCAAAGAATTCAGGCGTCCCTTGCGGACGCTTGAATTCTTTTATTACCGTAAGATTTGAACCCTCAGACCGACGGCTTTTGTGAAACAAAAGACGGGGCATCGCCGCCGAAGCGCCCGCGGGCGGGAAGAAGCGAGACGGGGATGGCGCAGCGGTCAAAATAAGCAAGGCGAATACCGCCGCTTATTTTGGGCACCGCAAGAGGGCAAGCGGCAAAGCCGCGCGAGAAGGTTCAAATCCTCTTCTCGCAACCAAAAAAACCGCCTGTTGGCGGTTTTATAATGATGTATGCCCCTTGGGCAAATGATGTTCCTTTCGTGAATGATGTGCGCCGCGGCGCATAAGACGCAAACATACGCCATTCGGCGAAGCCGCACATCATTTCGGCATAAGCCGGTACATCATTCCGGCAAAGCCGGTACATCATTCCGGTAAAGCCGGTGATTTCGCCTTTTTGAACAGCATCCCAAACCTCGTTGTCGCTGACCTTAACAGTGATTAACCAAGTTCCTTTTTTTATGGTTTCTCCATCAATAATGCGATCTATACGATAATGATCGCCAGAGATTTGTGCAATATAAATTTCTTGATTTGGAAACCCTAAAACTGTTAATTGAATCGGAAAAAAACTCTGTGCATTCAATGTACATTGAGTTGTGAATAATATAAAAAGAATAGCAAAAACATGTTTCATATATAATGTATTATTAAAATTGTATTCGTGTTTGAAAATCAAAAATACACTTTAAAACAATAAAAACTTTCATGTTTTTTGTAATATATTGATTTTTACTGCTAAAATAAAGATTAGTTTAAGGCGAAATTAAATAAAAAGCGTAAGTTTTTTTGCCAATACAGTATTTTTTTTTACTTTTGACACGTTTTAATGGTTGGTTTAAAATTTAGGGGACACAAGTCCCCTAATTTTTTATAGAAACTAAGAATATGATATCAAAAGAAAAAATACAAACATTAATTGA
>CAZQXZ010000040.1:0-16536 GCA_964597515.1 uncultured Eubacteriales bacterium
AACTGCGCACGGCGCTTTTAAAGAGACCGTCTGCGAGGTTGTTTTCAACACCTCGATGGTAGGGTATCAGGAAATCATATCAGACCCGGCTTACGCAGACCGCACCGTGGTTATGACATACCCGCTTATCGGAAACTGCGGGATAGTGGACGAGGACCTCGAGAGCAAATCGCTTTCTCTGGGAGGGCTGATAGTAAGGGATTACAATGATTTCCCGAGCAATTTCAGGACGACGAAAACCCTCGCCGAGATTATGGAGGAAAACGGCGTGCCGGGTATAACGGGCGCGGATACGAGAAGACTTACGGCGCATATCCGTGACTGCGGCGCGGCGAGAGGCGTGATAACCGACGCCCGAACACCCGCGGACGAAGCCGTTTTACAGATAAAGAACACTCCTGTGCCGCGTGACGCGGTATACAGAGTGAGCTGCAAAAAAAAGTGGTATTCCCGCACCTCAAACCACGTTCTAAATATCGTGGCGGTGGACTGCGGAACAAGGCTCAGTATAATAAAAAATCTAAATCAGCGCGGCTGCAACGTTACGGTGGTGCCGTTTGACACTCCCGCGGGCGCTATTGGCGAATTCTCTCCGGACGGCATACTGATTTCAAACGGACCCGGCGAGCTTGGCGAGGTCCCCGAGGTGACGAAGCTTGCCGCCGCACTGAAAGGCAAGTATCCGCTGTTCGGTATAGGTCTCGGATGTCTCGCCCTTGCAAAAGCGGGCGGCGCGAAAATAATAAAGCTGCCGTTCGGTCATCACGGCGGCAACCATCCCGTGGAAAATCTGATAACCGGAAAGCTTGAAACGGCTAATCAGAGCCACTCATGCTCGATAGACGAAAGCTCGCTTGCGGGAACCGGTCTGAAAGCCGCTTACAAAAACGTAATTGACGGGACTGTCGAAGGGATAATCGGCGAGAGGGAAAAGATTTACGGTATGCTGTACTACTACGATATTTCGCCTGTGCCTAAGGGGACGACTTATATGCTCGACAGATTTTTAGACAGCGCTAAGGAGAGTAACCGTAATGCCTAAAAGAACAGACCTTAAAAAAATACTCGTTATAGGCTCGGGACCTATCGTCATAGGTCAGGCGGCCGAGTTCGACTATGCCGGAACGCAGGCGTGCATGGCGCTAAAAGAGGAGGGCTTCAAGGTTATCCTCGTAAACTCCAATCCGGCGACTATTATGACCGATACCGATATGGCGGACAAGGTGTATATGGAGCCATTGACGCTTGAATATGTGGCGAAAATACTCAGGTATGAGCGCCCCGACGCCATTATTCCCGGAATAGGCGGTCAGACAGGGTTAAACCTTGCCATGCAGCTTGACAGGAAGGGCGTTCTCAGGGAATGCGGCGTCAAGCTGCTGGGAACTCCGGCGGAAAGCATAGACCAAGCTGAGGACAGGGAAAAATTTAAGGAGCTTTGCGAAAGGCTCGGCGAGCCGGTAATCGCTTCAAAAATTACTTATTCGGTACAGGAAGCCGAAAAAGCGGCACAGGAAATCGGTTATCCCGTCGTGCTGCGCCCCGCTTTCACTCTCGGCGGCACTGGCGGCGGCTTTGCAAATGACGAAAACGAGCTTCGCGATATAATGAAAAACGCGCTCAAGCTGTCCCCCGTAAAGCAGGTGCTTGTTGAAAAAAGTATAAAGGGTTACAAGGAAATCGAGTTTGAGGTTATGCGTGACGGCGAGGATACCGCCATCACGGTATGCAGTATGGAGAATGTAGACCCGGTGGGAATTCACACGGGAGACAGTATAGTGGTAGCCCCGGCGCAGACCCTTACGGCAAGGGAATTCAATATGCTAAAGGAAAGCGCGCTTAAAATTATACGGGAGCTTAAAATCGAGGGCGGGTGCAACATACAGTTCGCCTTAGACCCGCAGTCGTTTAGATACTACCTAATCGAGGTAAACCCGAGGGTTTCGCGTTCCTCCGCGCTTGCCTCCAAGGCGAGCGGTTATCCGATAGCGCGCGTCACCGCTAAGGTCGCCGTCGGGATGACGCTTCGGGAGATTATGCTCTCGGGTATCCCCGCCTGCTGCGAGCCTTCTATCGACTATGTCGTGGCTAAGATGTCGCGCTTCCCGTTTGACAAATTTGTTTCCGCGTCAAACAAGCTCTCCACCCAGATGAAGGCGACGGGCGAGGTTATGAGCATAGGCAGGACGCTTGAGGAGGCCTTCCTTAAAGCCGCCCGCTCGCTTGAAATAGGCGTTTGCCATCTCTATATGCAAAAATTCACCGCCGTCGGCAACAAGGAGCTGTCAGAGTATATAAAGGACGGCAGGGACGACAGGATTTTCGCCGTGGCTCAGCTTATAAGAAACGGCGTTGACCTCGGTCTGATATGCAACGCGACGCAGATAGATATGCTGTTCCTTGAAAAAATCAAGAAGATAATCGACTGCGAAAAAGATGTTGCCAAAAAGCCTTTTGACAAAGCGAAATTACTTAAAGCAAAGAAAATGGGCTTTTCGGATATGTTTATCTCAAAGCTTTGGGAATGCTCCGAAGAAAAGGTGTATCAGCTCAGGCTCGGCGCCGGTATGACGCCCGTCTATAAGATGATAGACGCGTGCGCCGCCGAGTTCGGAAACAATGTGTCATACTTCTACTCTACCTATGAGGAGGAGAACGAGTCAAAAAGAAGCGATAAAAGGAAGGTTATCGTTTTAGGCTCCGGTCCTATCAGGATAGGACAGGGCATTGAGTTCGACTATTCAACGGTTCACGCTGTCAAAACCATTAAAGACTCGGGTTATGAAGCCATTATTATAAATAACAACCCCGAAACTGTTTCTACCGACCATACGACGAGCGACAAGCTCTACTTCGAGCCGCTGACGGTTGAGGACGTTATGAATGTCGTAAATTTTGAGCAGCCCGAGGGCGTTATCGCGTCGCTCGGCGGGCAGACCGCCATCAACCTCGCGGAACCGCTTATGAGGCGCGGCGTTAAGATAATCGGGACGGACGTCGCCGCTATTGAAAGGGCGGAGAACCGCGACTCCTTCGAGAAAATGATGGAGGAGCTGGATATCCCGCAGCCAAAAGGCACTGCCGTAACAAATATTGAGGACGGCATAAAAGCCGCCGACGAAATCGGTTATCCGGTTCTTGTAAGACCGAGCTACGTTTTAGGCGGCAGGGCAATGCAGATGGTATCAAATGAAGAAACGCTGAAGGTCTACCTTAAAACAGCCGTCGCCATTGACGAGGACAAGCCGGTGCTCGTCGATAAATACATTCTCGGAAAGGAATGTGAGGTTGACGCCGTGTGCGACGGCGCGGATGTTTTCGTGCCGGGCATTATGGAGCACGTTGAGAGGACGGGTATCCACTCCGGCGACAGCATAAGCGTTTACCCGAGCTTCAGCCTTTCGGACAAGGTCAAGGAGGTCATTCTTGACTACACAAAAAGGCTCGGGCTTGGCATTGGTATAATAGGGCTTTATAACATTCAGTTTATCGTAGACAAGGACGACAACGTTTTTGTTATCGAGGCAAACCCGCGCTCGTCAAGGACGGTGCCTTTCGTTTCAAAAGCCACGGGCTACCAGTTAGGCGACATCGCGACGCTCGCGATACTCGGGATAAGCTTAAAGGAGCAGGGAATTACACAAATATACCCCAAGGAAAGAGAGCGCTGGTATGTAAAGGCGCCCGCGTTTTCATTCTCAAAGCTTCGGGGGCTTGACGCCTACCTCTCGCCTGAAATGAAGTCCACGGGCGAGGCAATAGGTTACGACAATACGCTGACCCGCGCGCTCTACAAGGCTCTGCGCTCATCCGGAATGAGCGTGATGAATTACGGTACTATATTGGTGACAATCGCCGACAAGGATAAGGAAGAGGCGCTGCCGCTTATACGCAGGTTCTACAATCTCGGCTTCAACATCGAGGCTACGGTAGGTACGGCGAACTTCCTTAAAACACACGGTATCAGAACAAGAGTCCGCGCAAAAATCAGCGAGGGCAACGAGGAAATCCTCGACTCCATGCGCCAAGGGTACGTCACATACGTTATAAACACGCGCGACCTCGGAAATATCAACACCGAAACGGACGGTCATTATATCAGGCAGTGCGCCGTAGAGAACAATATTACTATGTTTACGGCTCTCGACACCGTAAGAGTGCTGCTTGACGTGCTTGAGGAGCAGACTCTGATGATTTCAACGATAGACGCCGACAAGGAGTAGACTATGAACAAAGGGATTTATGAAATTCTCTATAACAAAAAAATAGCCCGCGGCACATATGAGATGAAGCTGCTCGGCGACACGTCCGCGCTTAGGCGCCCCGGGCAGTTCATAAACATAAAGCTCGACGGTTTCTATCTGCGCCGCCCTCTTTCCGTCTGCGATTATGACGGGCGCGGCATTACCGTAATTTATAAGGTTGTCGGAGACGGAACAGAATATATGTCGAAGCTTGACGCGCATCAAAGGCTTGACGTCCTCTCGGGACTCGGAAACGGATATGATATCTCAAAAAGCGGCGACGCCCCTCTGCTTATAGGCGGAGGCGCCGGCGTTCCCCCTCTGTATTTGCTCGCGAAAAGACTTATTAAAGACGGCGTGGACGTGAAGGTCATTATCGGCTTTAACAGCGCCGAAGAAGTCTTTTATGAAAATGAATTCGCCTCTCTCGGCGCAAAGGTGACGGTGACGACTGCCGACGGCTCATACGGCGCAAAGGGCTTCGTCACGGACGCCCTCCCCCCTTGCGGCTCGTACTCCTACTTTTATGCCTGCGGTCCCGAGCCGATGCTAAAAGCCGTGTGCCTTGCCTGCGATACGGGCGGTCAGTTAAGCTTTGAGGAGCGTATGGGCTGCGGGTTCGGCGCGTGCATGGGTTGCAGCTGCGAAACGAAATACGGCGGCAAAAGAATTTGCAAAGAAGGTCCTGTCCTCGAAAAGGAGGAAATTATATGGTAGATACCCGCGTAACGCTCTGCGGCACAGAGCTTTCAAACCCGATAATTCCCGCAAGCGGCACGTTTGGCTTCGGTTACGAGTTCGCCGGGCTTTACGATATCAACATACTCGGCTCGTTCTCCTTCAAGGGTACCACAAAAGAGCCGCGATTTGGCAACCCCACACCGAGGATAGCCGAATGCCGCGAGGGTCTGATAAACTCTGTGGGGCTTCAAAATCCGGGCATTGACAAGGTGATTTCAGATGAGCTTCCCAAGCTGAAAAAATGCTTTGACAAGCCCGTAATCGCTAATATAAGCGGTTTTTCAATCGAGGAGTATGTGTACTGCTGCGAGAAAATAGACAAGGAAGAGCAAGTCGGGTTTATCGAGGTCAACGTAAGCTGTCCCAACGTTCATAACGGCGGTATGAGCTTTGGCACTACCGAGGCGAGTGTTTTCGAAGTGACAAACGCCGTCAAAAAGGCGGTGAAAAAGCCCGTAATCATCAAGCTCAGTCCCAATGTCACGGACATAGCCGCGATAGCCAAAGCGTGCGAAGCGGGCGGAGCCGACGCCGTAAGCCTCATCAATACGCTGCTCGGAATGAAAATTGACCTAAAAACGAAAAAGCCTGTCATAGCCAATAAGATGGGCGGTTTTTCGGGCCCCGCCATATTCCCCGTCGCCGTGCGGATGGTCTATCAGGTCTACAAAGCCGTTAAAATCCCTATAATAGGAATTGGGGGCGTTAAGGACGCCGAAAACGTCCTTGAGCTTATGCTCGCCGGAGCAACCGCCGTACAGGTGGGTTCACAGAACCTTGTCGATCCGTATGCCTGTAAGGATATCATCGGCGACCTTCCGAGGGTTATGGAAAAATACGGGATAAAAAATATTAAGGATATAACAGGAGGAGCGCACAGTGGGTAAGGATGTAATTATAGCGTGTGATTTCAGCAGCAAATCAGAGGTAACGGATTTCCTCGGCAGTTTTACGGATAAAAAGCCGTTCGTAAAAATCGGAATGGAGCTGTTTTACGCCGAAGGACCGGATATTATCAAAGAAATCAAGGCAAAAGGTCATAAGATATTCCTCGACTTAAAGCTTCACGATATCCCGAACACCGTTAAAAAAGCTATGGCGGTTCTTTCAAGGCTCGACGTCGATATGTGCAATCTGCACGCCGCCGGAACAAGGGCGATGATGGAGGCGGCGCTCGACGGGCTGACGCGCGGCGACGGCACAAGACCTCTTTTGATAGCCGTCACGCAGCTCACGTCCACGAGCGAGGAAAGGATGAAAGAGGAGCTTTTGATTGACAAGCCGCTCGACAACGTGGTTATGCACTACGCGAAAAACGCCGCCGAAGCGGGGCTTGACGGCGTAGTCTGTTCTCCCCTTGAGGCTGCGGGCGTGAAGCTAATATGCAAAAGCGGCTTTTTAACCGTGACGCCCGGCATACGCTTCGCGGATGGCGCAGCGGACGACCAGGTCAGAATAATGACGCCTGAAAAAGCGAAAAAAGCGGGTTCCGACTATATTGTCGTAGGCAGGCCCATAACCGCGTCAAGCGACCCCGCGGCGGCGTATGAAAGATGCGTTCGGGAGTTTATTACGGCATAGTTGGAAGTTGCAATTATGGGAGGACCGCGTCCTCGCCAGATTATAATTCAAAAACGCTTCGCGTTTTTCCTTTCGGTCTAATATCTAACATCTAAAATCTAAAATCTAATTTGGGGTGATTATGATGGATAAGAAAAATAAGCTTTTACTCGTTCTGTTTTATTGTTCTTGCGCTGTCTTGCTTGTAGCAGCCACGCTTTGGGACGAGCAAATCAGTAAAGCTCTTTATGCGCCGGACAGTCTTTTCGGCGAGTTCTTTAAACGAATTGGCGAGTTTCCTCCGTATCTTACAATTCCTCTTTTCGCAACGGCGTTTTTCTACGGAGCGCCCGAAAAGCTCGGTAAGGCTGCCGCTGTTTTTTGGAAAATATTCTTCACGGTAATCACCCTTGCCGGTTTCGTCTTTATGACGACGAAGTTCGGCGATTACTGGCTTCCTAAAAGCGATTACAGAATAGCGGTTGAAGTCGTTTTCGCCGTCGTATTCTGCGCGCTGGCTCTCTTTTTCGGCAAGCGTATACCGGAAAAGCATCTGAAAGCGCTTAAAAAGTTCTCGGTATTCGGCGTGCTGGCTTTCGCCGTCGCGGCGCTCGGAGTAGACCTCTTAAAAACGCCTTGGGGACGCGTGCGTCCGCGCGATATGCTCGCAAACGGCGACTTTTCCGCCTTTTCTCCGTGGTTTTTGCCGCAAGGGAAGACCGGCGGCAAATCCTTCCCCTCAGGACATGCCAATCAGGCGGCGCTGCTTTTTATTCTGACGGCTCTCGGAGACGCGTTCGGCTCGCTTAAAAAATATGAAATCAAGTTCTTTATAGCGTCCTGGGTATTTACATTTTTAGTGTCCCTTTCAAGGCTTATCGTCGGCGCGCATTTCCTTTCGGATGTCACGGCGGCTGCCGTGATAACCGTAAGCGCGGTTTATATTCTCAGGGCAATAATTTTCAAGAATGAAAGAAATACAAGCATTACATAAACGCAAAGGAGAACAGGATGAAAACACTTATTGCCAAGGATTTGCTCAAAATAGGCGCGGTTTTTTTCAGACCGGACGAGCCTTTTATATGGGCAAGCGGTATTAAAAGCCCCGTCTACTGCGATAACAGGCTGACTCTTTCGGCTCCCGATGTCAGAAACGACGTCGAAAACGGACTTGCTTCATTGATTAAGGAAAACTATCCGGACTGCGAGGTGCTGATGGGTACGAGTACGGCGGGCATAGCCCACGCCGCTATTACCGCCCACATATTAGGGCTTCCGATGGGCTACGTCCGCTCGGGCGCCAAGGACCACGGCAGGGAAAACCAGATAGAGGGCAAGCTTGAAAAAGGACAGAAAGCCGTTGTTGTGGAAGACCTTATATCAACCGGCGGCAGCGTTATTCAAGTAGTCGGGATTTTACGCGAAGCCGGAGCCGAGGTACTCGGTATCGCGTCGATTTTCACCTACAAAATGCAAAAAGGACTCGACAATTTGGCGAAGGCAAATGTAAAGAACATTAGCCTTACAGACTTCGACACCGTCGCCGAAACAGCCGCCGGAGAAGGCTACATTGAGGAGAAAAATATTCACCGCCTCATTGCCTTCCGAAACAACCCGTCCGATGAGTCCTGGATTGAAAAATGACCGAGGAGGCGCGTATTGATGCGAAATTTGATAGACATACTCGATTTGAGCACCAAGGAAATAGACAAGCTGATAAACACCGCGAACGACATTATTGCCAACCCTGCGAAATACGGCGAAAAGTGTAAAGGCAAGAAGCTTGCCACCTTGTTCTATGAACCCTCAACCCGAACAAGGCTCAGCTTCGAGGCGGCTATGTACGAGCTTGGCGGGAATTGCCTCGGATTTGCCGAAACGAACAGCAGCTCGGCGGTAAAGGGCGAAAGCGTGGGCGATACGGCGACGGTTGTGGGCTGCTATGCCGACATAATAGCTATGCGCCACCCCAAGGAGGGCGCCCCGCTCGTCGCTTCGGAAAAAGCGGGAGTGCCGGTTATCAACGCCGGCGACGGCGGTCACAACCATCCGACTCAAACACTCGCGGATTTGTTGACCATAAAACGCGAGAAGGGCTCCTTCGACAACCTGACCGTAGGTCTTTGCGGAGACCTGAAATTCGGAAGGACTGTTCATTCGCTTATAATCGCCCTGTCGCGTTATAAAAACATAGAATTCGTCCTCATCTCGCCCGAGGAGCTGAAGCTTCCCGAATATATGAAAAATAACGTATTAAAAAAGAAGAGGCTCAAATACGAGGAGACCGCCTCGCTCGAGCAGGTAATGCCGCGCCTTGACATCCTTTATATGACAAGAGTGCAAAAGGAGCGGTTTTTCAACGAGGCGGATTATATACGCCTCAAGGACAGCTATGTGCTGACGCCTCAAAAGCTTCTGACAGCCAAGAACGACCTTTGCGTTATGCATCCCTTGCCCAGGGTGAACGAAATCGCCGTAAGCGTTGACAGCGACAGCAGAGCCTGCTACTTCAAGCAGGTACTAAACGGCAAATATATGCGTATGGCGCTCATTCTGATGCTTTTGGAGGTAGAATAAATGATTATTGACTCTATTCAAAACGGTATCGTGTTAGACCATATCAAAGCCGGTAAAAGTATGGATATTTATCAGGTCCTTGACCTCGGGGCGCTTGACTGCCATGTGGCGATTATAAAAAACGCGTCAAGCAAAAAAATGGGCAGAAAAGACGTCATCAAGATAGACGCCCCTATCGACCTGAACCTTGACGTAATAGGATATATCGACCCGGGTATTACGATAAATTATATAAGGGACGGGGAGCTTATCGAAAAAAAACACCTTGAACTTCCCGAGAGAGTCACAAACGTAATACTGTGCAGCAATCCCCGCTGTATAACGTCCACAGAGCAGGAGCTGCCGCATATTTTCAAGCTTACCGACAGGAAAAGCCGCACTTACAGATGCGTCTACTGCGAATCTCGTCCCAAGGCGCAGGACTCCGATTGATAAAGGGGGAAACATTATGCTAAACGTAAAGCTTGACTTTAACGCCGCCGCCGACTCTGTGACAGACGATACCAACGCGCTGCAAGACGCCCTCGACCATATAAAAAACGGCGGAAACCTGTTTTTCCCCGCCGGAATATACAGAACCTCGGCATGCCTGATTTTCTATTCAAACCAGAGCCTGTTTTTTGAAAAGGGCGCCGTTCTTCTGCGCGGCGACGAACAGTTGAAACAGCACTATATACTCGCCAACCACACCTCGCCCGACAAAGGCGGCTATACAGCCTGTGAAAACGTGCTGATTGACGGGGCGTGTTTTGACGGTAACGCGGATATGGCTCTGCGCGCGACGCTTCTTAACACCTGCCACGCGAAAAATATCGTTATCAGGAACTGTTCTTTCAAAAACGGCTGCCTCTGGCACTATATCGAGATAAATTCAAGTGAAAACGCGGTGGTTGACGGCTGCGTTTTTGAAAGCTCATACTCTACCGATTCCGAAAAGGGCGAGCAGCTCCAGCTTGATTTAGCCCGAACCGGCAGCTACGGACCCATTATCGGCAGAAGCGGCGAAGAAGTGAGGTTTATGCCCGATAAAACCGTGTGCCGTAACATAGAAATAAAAAACTGCAAATTTTACGGCTACGGCTTCGCGCCCGCCATAGGCAACCACGGGAACGCCCCGCATAACGGCGTTAAAATCCACGGCAACGAATTTATCGGCGGCTTCGGGCGCCGTGGCGCGATTGACTTTGTGGATATGATGACGGATATAGAGATTTTCGATAACACATACAGCGAGTGATTTTTGAGTTTCTATTGTAATTTTTGGATGATTTTGTTATCATTTGTATGTTAAAAATAACGCGGGAGGATTTTATATGTCAAAAAAAATCGGTTACGCCGTTGTGGGTCTCGGCGTCGGTAAGGCGCACGCGAAGGCCGCGTATGCTTCGGAAAATGCGGATTTGATAGCCGTCTGCGACCTTATTCCGGCAAAGCTTGAAAAGGCGAAGGAGCTTTTCCCCGAGGTTCTCACCTATACGGATTTCTCGGAAATGCTCAAAAATCCCGATATTGATATCGTCAGCATAGCGGTTCCCAGCGGCGACCACGCGAAGCTCGCCGTGGAGGCTTTGCATGCCGGTAAAAACATTCTTGTCGAGAAGCCTATTGATATTACGGTCGAAGCCGCTATGAAAATAGAGGAGGCTCGCGTAAGCACGGGCAAAATCGCAGGAGTCGTCCACCAGAACCGCAACAACGCCAATATGAAGCCGATGATGGACGCTATCGCGAGGGGTGATTTCGGTAAAATCTATTACGGCGATTTTGAGGTGAAATGGTACCGCACCCAAAAATATTATGACGAGGGCGGCTGGAGAGGAACGTGGGCTATGGACGGCGGCGGCTCGCTTATGAACCAGGCTGTACATACCGTAGACCTTATGCAGTGGATAATGGGCGATGTAGCGAGCGTCACCTCGATCACGGGCGTTTACGCCCATAAAATTGAAACCGAGGATTTCACGGCGTCGCTGATTAAGTTCAAATCGGGGTCGGCGGCTACTTTTGTAAGTACGACAAACGCCTTCCCGGGACTGAATACGGGTATTAAGGTCTACGGTACAAAAGGCTCCATCGAGTGCGACGGCGACTCTATTCTGCTGTGGAAACGCGAGGACGCCCCCGAGGACGAAGAGGAAACTATGCTGAGCGGCTATTCGGGCAACAGCGCCGCAACCGCTCTCGACCCCACACTGTGCACCGGTCATACGTCTATGGTTGAGGATATTATATCAGCCGTCAAGGACGGGCGCGACCCGCAGATTTTACCGCTTGAAGCGATTAAGAGCGTGCGGATAGTCAACGCCGTCTATGAGTCCGCAAAAACAGGCAAAACCGTTTATTTCGACTAATGACTAAAAAACAGAGAGCTTTACTTATTATAGACGCGCTAAAAAAGGAATACCCCGACGCGATTTGTTCGCTTCGCTCGGGTACTCCTTTTGAGCTTCTTGTGGCGACAAGGCTTTCCGCGCAGTGCACGGACAAGCGCGTCAACCTTATAACACCCGCTCTTTTTGGCAAGTACAGAACGCTTGACGATTACGCGAACGCCGATATTGCCGATATCGAGGAGTATATACGCTCCTGCGGCTTTTATCACACGAAGGCAAGGGATATAGTCGCAATGGCGGCAATGTTAAGGGACGAATACGGCGGCGTCCTGCCGGATACCGTCGAGGAGCTTATCAAGCTGCCCGGCGTGGGCAGGAAAACCGCCAATTTAATCGTCGGCGACGTGTACGGCAAGCCCGCCATAGTCTGTGACACGCACCTAATCCGTATAGCAAACAGGCTCGGACTCGTTGACACGAAGGTTCCCGAAAAGGTTGAAATGCAGCTCAGGAAAATACTGCCCCCAAAGGAGAGCAACGATTTTTGCCACAGAGCCGTCCTGCACGGACGCGATACCTGCACCGCGAGGAAGGCGCACTGCGGCAGATGCGCCCTTTTGCCATACTGCACACACGGAAAGTCCGTTTATGAAGCTGTATGAAAAGCAAAAATAATTTATTATTCTATTAAGGCATATTTTGTTGATCTTGCCGCGCCTATGCGGATAATCTTTTTTTCGTTCAACAGTTTATTGATAATGTTGATTGCGGGGAATGACGAGGATTGAAGCACTTTTTCGACGTCGCCTCTGGTGATAATTTTATTTTTTTTAACCAGATTTAGAACTTTTTCTTCATCTGTATAATCGGAATTTACAGTTTCAGGAATGTTTTCATTGACGTTGGGAAGCGTAACCACAAAGGAAGCCGGAGCCGGAGCGAATACCGGCTGCACCTTTTGTCCCTGATAGCTTTCGATAATTCGCTTAATTCCGGTACCGTAACTCTCAATCAGCTCTAAACGGTAAAAGACAGACGCGATAACGGCATTGCGTGACTGCGACACACCGCCCATAATATCCGTCAAAGTAAGCCCTTTCACAAGTCCGCCGAGGGATATAAACTCTATTTTATCCGTAAAAATATTGATAATTGTGCTGCCCGAATAATCATAATCACGGTGGACGATTGTGTTGAGCAGCGCCTCGCGGATTGCGTATTCCGGATAATCCCGCGTATCAACCCTCAGCAAACCCTTAAAGGTTGAACGCAGCTTATTGTTGAGCGAAATAAACTCATACGCTTCGTCCGCCTGCTTTAATACGGAGCCGAAAAACTCTTTTCTCGACTGAAACACGGTTTTCCCCACCCCATCATATACGGCGCATTTGATGCTGTGCTCACATTGGTCGGAAAGCAGCCACGCCGCGTTCGTATAATACCCGTCGCCCGTAATCAATTGCATGCTTCTTTGATTATTTTTCCCGAAGGCTATTGTGCGTTTTTCAAAAAAGCCTTCCGCGAAATGAAAGGTTAAATCCTGATTGAGCGAACGTGCCCTGTCAAAAGCTGTGCCGTCGCTTTCTTTAATCATCCGACGGATTGTTTCATCGCTCGCGGGGACGGAAGTTACGCCGTGGCGAAGATATACCCCGCTCGGCTTTAAGCCTTTGTCCGAAAGATGGTACGGACTTTTTTCACCCCGCGATACGGTTATCTTTATCAGGGTTTTATCCCGCTGTGTAACGCGCTCAACCGCCGTATATACTGTCAAATCCGGCTTAATGCCATCGCGTATCATATTGCTGATACGCTCCATTTCCGGCTCTGCGTTCTCTACGCCTACAACCTTCCCCTCTCTTGTGACACCTATATAAATCTCTCCGCCGTTTGTGTTGGCAAACGCAATCACTTCTTTTTTAAGATGGTCGTTTACTGTTTCTTTCAGTTCAAGATACTCGCTTTCTATAAATTCCATAAGCTCATCTCCATATCAATATTATCGACATTATCTATATTATCGATATTATATCATTATATTATACTGATTTCAAGGAGTTATTAAAATATTTAAATTAAAAACTCGCCCTTTTTCAGAAATTTTGTCTTTCTGAAAAAGGGCGGTAATTTTTTGCTTTTATTTTACTCCGAGGCGAGCGCCGGTTCGGGAATAGGGACAATGGTAAACTCTCCGTCCTCGCCCACGCCGCAAGTATAGCTTTTACCCGCTTGCAGCTTTTTATCAAGGAGCATTTCGGACATTAAATCCTCGATTTTAGACTGAATGGCGCGGCGCAGCGGTCTCGCTCCGTATACAGGGTCAAATCCCTGCGACGCTATTTTTTTTATGAGCGCGTCTGAAAACGACACGGTAATATCCATATCCGCCACACGCTTTTTAAGCGTTTCGAGCAGCCTTCTCGTTATTTCCTCAATATCCGCCTGCTTCAACGAATTAAATACTATGATATCGTCAAGCCTGTTGAGAAATTCCGGTTTAAACGCTTTTTTCAATTCTGCTATAACGGCTTCGGAAATTTTCTTTTCACGCTTTTCGTAGCTGTCGTCCTCTCTCTCGTCTGTAAATCCGAGTCCTGTTTTTTTATCGGTTATCAGCGAAGCTCCTGCGTTTGAGGTCATAATGATGATACAGTTCTTGAAGTCCACCCTCCTGCCCTGCGAGTCGGTAAGAATACCGTCCTCCAAAATTTGAAGCAAAATGTTGAAGACGTCGGGATGCGCTTTTTCTATTTCGTCGAACAGGACTACCGAATAGGCGCGCCTTCTTATTTTTTCAGTGAGCTGACCGCCCTCGTCGTAGCCTACATATCCGGGCGGAGAGCCTATAAGTCTTGAAACGGAATGTTTTTCCATATA
The DNA here is from genome assembly GCA_964597515.1 of uncultured Eubacteriales bacterium. Lineage (GTDB taxonomy): Bacteria > Bacillota > Clostridia > Oscillospirales > Acutalibacteraceae > DTU089. Next base: position 14,333 of record CAZQXZ010000040.1, read on the forward strand.
TTCGGACATATCTATCCTTATAAGGGCGTTCTCGTTGCCGAACATCGATTCGGCAAGAGCCTTTGAAAGCTCCGTTTTCCCGACGCCCGTGGGTCCGAGGAACATAAACGAACCGATAGGTCTTTTCGGGTCCTTGAGTCCCGCCCTGCCCCTTCTTATTGCCTTGGCGACGGCTTTTACGCCGTTCTCCTGACCGACTATCCTTTTTTTCAGTTCCTCCTCCATATTGAGCAGGCGTTGGCTCTCCTCCATCGTGAGCTGCACGACCGGAATTTTTGTCCATTCGGAAACCACCTTCGCTACCTCCTGCTCTCCGACCTCGCCCACATAATTAGCCGCGCAGTCGTGCCAAAGCTGCTTCTTCTCGTTGTACTCCTTCGTCAGCTCCTTCTCCCTGTCTCTTAATGCCGCCGCATCCTCAAAGCTCTGCTTTCCTACCGCCGCGGCCTTTTCCTCGTTTACCTTTTTTATCTGCGCTTCGAGTTCCTTTAATTCCCCGGGCGGCGTGAACGCTTTAAGCCTCACCTTTGCCGACGCCTCGTCTATAAGGTCTATCGCCTTATCCGGCAGGTATCTGTCCCCTATATAGCGCGTACTTAATTTAACCGCCGTTTCAATCGTCAAATCGGGTATTCGCACCTTGTGGTGTTCCTCATACTTGGGTCTTAATCCTTTCAATATGAGGACGGATTCCTCCTCGGACGGCTCGTCAACCTGCACGGGCTGAAAGCGCCTTTCAAGGGCGGCGTCCTTTTCGATATATTTTCTGTATTCGTTAATCGTCGTCGCGCCGATTACCTGTAAATCTCCCCTCGCCAGAGAGGGCTTTAGGATATTCGCGGCGTCAATCGCGCCCTCGGCGGAACCCGCGCCGACAAGGTTGTGTATTTCGTCTATAAAAAGAATTACGTCGTCCGAATTCGTGACTTCGTCAATAACGCCCTTGATGCGCTCCTCAAAATCGCCTCTGTACTTCGTTCCCGCCACCATTCCGGTAAGGTCTATTGAAACCACCCTTTTGCCTTTGAGAAGCTCGGGTATTTCGCCCTCGGCTATTTTTAGCGCGAGTCCTTCGGCAATCGCCGTTTTACCGACGCCCGGCTCACCTATCAGACAGGGGTTGTTTTTAGTGCGCCTGCTGAGTATCTCTATGACTCTTTGAATTTCGCCCCGGCGCCCTATCACGGGGTCTATCCTGCCTTCGGCGGCGTATTTGGTCAAATCTCTGCCGAACTGCGCCAAAAGACCGCCCTCCTCGCCGGAGTCCTTGCCGCCCTGTTTTTGTTTTTGGGTCTGCGAGCCTTCCGAGCCTCTTGAAAGCTTGGAAATCACATCAAACGGCTGAATTCCGAGCTGCACAAGGAAACGGCACCCCGAGCTTTGTGGCTCTCTTAAAATCGCGGTCAGAAGCTGCTCCGTACCCGCGTTCCCGTATTTACTGCCCTTGCCCGTCAAAAGCGCCGTTTCGATTATATGCTTGCAGCGGGGTGTAAAATCATCGGGCGAAAGCGTCGTCGGAATACCTATGCCGATATTCCTTTTCAGCAGCTCCTCAACCTTTTGTTTTGTGATTTTATATGCTCCGAGTACTGTCGCCGCCGTATTTGACGGGTCTACGAGCAAACCGTACAAAACATGCTCGCTTCCGATATAGGTATGCCCTATGTCCTCCGCGGCCTCTACAGCGAAATTTAGGGCGTTATTCGCGTTGTCCGTAAAACCGGTAAATTTATACATAATACATCCTTCCTTCCGTTGATTTATATGAGTTTGGAAAGGACAAAATTCTTAAAGTCAGGGGAGCCGTCCGAACCTTATCCAAGGGACTCCCTGACAAGCTGCGCTCTGAGCGCATCCCGCGCTTTGTCGTCAAGCGGTCTTTCAACCGATATCGAAATTGTTGCGGGCTGCATATCGACCATCAGCTTGCTTATCAGGGCTTCGTCCGTTTTAAGAATATTTTGAACACTCCCAAGCCTTACGAGCGATATGCACTGCATAAACTCATCCGCACCGAGCAGCCTCGCGTATTTCAGAATACCGTATGCCCTGTATATTTTGTCCTCCGTCTCTTTTGATTTACAAAGCTCTTCCCTTGCAGACCTCTCTTGGGCTGCCACCTGAAGCGCTATCGATTTCAGGTTTTCGATAGCCACTTTCTCGGAAATTCCGAGAGTTATCTGGTTGCTGAGCTGATATAAATC
>CAZQXZ010000041.1:0-15936 GCA_964597515.1 uncultured Eubacteriales bacterium
GACTTTTCCGCCCCTGTTTGGGCGGTTTTTCTCCTTTGTAAGTGGCAAACTCGGGGTATAACACATATAATTTTAAAAAGCAAACATTTGTTTGATTTTTAAATTATTTTTTTCTGAGAAAAATAAGAAGTACGGAAATATCGCCGGGCGAGACTCCGCTAATGCGCGAAGCCTGTCCGACATTCTCCGGTCTTACCCTTGAAAGCTTCTCCGCCGCCTCAAGGCGCAGCCCCTTGATTTTCGAATAATTTATATCCTCGGGCAGTTTTTTGTTTTCGAGCCTTGCCGCCTCGGCGATATCTGCCTGCTGTCTTTTTATATACCCCTCGTATTTTATGGCTGTTTGCGCCTGCTGTGTAATCTCGGGCGAAAGCTCGGGACGCGTCCTGTCAAACGGCGCAAGACATTCGTAATCGAGCTGCGGGCGTTTTATAAGCTCGGAAAGCCTCGCCCCCGTCTCCAATGGCGCGGTGCCGCGCGAAACAAGGAGTTCGTTCAGCTTCGCGTCCGGCGCGACGGTCGTTTTTTTCGCCCTTTTAATTTCCGCTTCAATGAGCGCCGCCTTTTCTTTCAGCGCGTTATATCTCTCCCTGCTTATCAAACCGAGTCTGTACCCTGTTTCCGTAAGCCGCAAATCGGCGTTGTCCTGCCTTAAAACAAGCCTGTACTCGCTTCTTGACGTCATCATCCTGTACGGGTCCTCGCAGCCCTTTGTAACTAAATCGTCTATCAGCGTGCCGATATAAGAGGATGAGCGCGCCGGCGTGAACGGCGTTTTCCCCTTCGCCTTGCGCGCGGCGTTTATTCCTGCGACAAGACCCTGCGCCGCCGCCTCCTCGTAGCCGCTTGAGCCGTTGAACTGCCCCGCACCGAAAAGACCGTCAAGCTCCGTAAACTCAAGCGTCGATTTCAAAACGATGGGATTTACGCAGTCGTATTCGATGGCATATGCGTTTCTCATCATTTTTGCGTTTTCGAGTCCGCGCACGCTTCTTAATATTTTTGCCTGAACGTCTATGGGCAGAGAGCTTGAAAGCCCCTGAAGGTAAAGCTCCTTCGTGCCGAGCCCGCACGGCTCGATAAAAACCTGATGGCGTTCTTTTTCCGAAAACCGCACGATTTTGTCCTCTATGCTCGGGCAGTACCTTGTGCCTGTTCCCTCGATTTTATGAGAGTATAAGGGCGAGCGGTGAAGATTTTCAAGAATTATTTTTTTGGTTTCGCCGTTTGTGTATGTTATATGGCATACCTCGCGGTTTTTAAGCTCCTCTTTCGTTTCAAACGAAAACGGCGTTATAGTCTCGTCGCCCTCCTGCCTTTCAAGCTCCGAAAAATCTACGCTGTCCGCATTAACCCTCGGCGGCGTTCCGGTCTTGAAGCGGCGAAGCTCAACGTCAAGCCCTTTAAGAGATTTTGCAAGCTGTGTACAGGGGAACATCCCGTCCGGTCCGCCGTCGTAAGAAACGTCCCCGACATAAATCTTTCCTCCGAGAAACGTCCCCGTGGCTATTACGGCGCATTTTGCCCAATAAACACATTCGAGCCTTGTTTTAAGCTCCCAAAGCCCGTTTTTCGCCTTGCCAAGCTCTGTTATCTCCGCTTGAACCAAATCGAGATTTTTTTGGTTTTCGAGCGCGTACTTCATATATTTCGTATATTCCCTGCGGTCTATCTGAGCGCGTAAGGAGCGCACCGCCGGACCCTTGCCGGTGTTTAGCATACGACTCTGTATAAGCGTTTTGTCTGCCGCCTTGCCCATTTCTCCGCCCAAAGAGTCTATCTCGCACACGAGATGACCCTTAGATGTGCCGCCAATGGACGGATTGCACGCCAAGTTGCCTATCCAGTCAAGATTTATCGTAAACACGACTGTTTGAGCGCCAAGGCGCGCCGAGGCGAGCGCGGCTTCAATTCCGGCGTGTCCCGCGCCTATTACGGCGACGTCATATTTACCCGCGAAATACTCCATATGACCCCTTTCTTGCTATTTTCCCACGCAGAAGCTTCTGAAAACCTCGTTTACCACGGCTTCGGACGCCTTCTCGCCCGTGAGCTCCAAAAGACAGGACACCGCGCCGTCAAGGCTTATATTTACCGCGTCCCTCGTCATACCCGATTTCAAAGCGCAAATCGCCTCGTCAACGCTTTGCAGCGCCTTTGAAACGCAGTTTCTCTGCCGTTCGGTAATAAGAACAGGCTCGGACGTATCAAAATCCGCCGTACCTAAAACGCGCTCGACCGCCGCCGTCAGCTCCTCTGTGCCCTCGCCCTTCTGTGCGCTTATAAAAACTATATCTTCGGAATATGCCTTTAACTCGTCCGCGTCAAGCTTTGCTTCTAAATCGGTTTTATTGACCGCGACGACGTTCTTTTTTTCGGCGGCTTTTTTGAGAAGCTCTCTCTCTGCGCCGGTAAGCTCGCTTGACGCCTCAAGCACGACGATTATCAAAGACGCGCTTTCCATTCGCTTTACGGCTCTTTGAATTCCGATTTTCTCAACCTGTGACGAGCTGTCCCCGTGTATCCCCGCCGTATCCGCAAGGCGCAGCGTCACATTTCCGACGCGCACGGTCTCCTCAATAATATCCCTCGTCGTCCCCGCCTCGGGCGTGACAATCGCCTTTTCGCTTCCGGCGAGCAGGTTGAGCAGCGTGGATTTTCCGACGTTCGGCTTGCCGACTATAACGGCGCTTACGCCTTCTATAACGGCTTTTCCGGCGTCAAAGGATTTCAACAGCCGTTTCAGGTTTTCTCCGACTTCGTTCAGCGAATTCAGCAGGTTTTCATCCGAAAGCTCGGGGATATCCTCCTCCGGATAGTCCGCCCAGACCGCAAGATGCGCGCAAAGCTTTGTCAGGCTGCCCGCCGCCGCCGAAATCTCCCCGCTCAATTTACCGTCAAGCACGCCGAGCGTAGCTTCTCTCGCCGCTTCGCCCTTCGCGCCTATAAGTCCCATTACCGCCTCCGCTTTTGACAGGTCGATTTTACCGTTTAAAAAAGCCCTGTACGTAAACTCGCCCGGCGTTGCGGGAAAGGCGCCCGCGGACAGCGCGGCGCGTAAAATCCGGCTCATTATATAAGGTCCGCCGTGTCCCGAAAGCTCGACGACATCCTCGCCCGTATAGCTTTTAGGAGCGCGGAAAATCAGCGCCAGCGCCTCGTCGATAACCGTTTCGCCGTCGTAAATATGCCCGTACAAAGCGGTATATCCGCTTCGGGAGGACAAACGCTTTCCCGAAGCGGAAACAAAAATCTTATCGGCAATTTCAACTGCCCTCCCGCCGGAAATACGGACTATTCCTATTCCCGCCGCCGCCTGTGCTGTGGCAATCGCCGCTATCGTTTTCATTTCTTTATACCCTGTCTTACGCCATCATTCTTTTCAGGAACTCCACCGCCTTGGCGATGTCTCCTTCGGGATCGTCTCCGACTTCCCTCTCGATAGTAAGGAAGCCCTTATACCCGATATCCTCAAGAGCCGCGAGATAATCAGCCCACGCGACGCCGCCCTCGCCCAGAGGAACCTCCTCAAAGGACGGACCCGTCACAATCTCGGATTTCGCCAGCCCGTAAACAACATCGGGGTCCTTTTCAAAAAGCCTGACACCGTCCTTCGCGTGCGTGTGGACTATGTAATCCTTGAGGTTGTAAACTGCTTTTACGGGGTCGTCGCCCGTTACCATCACAAGGTTCGCCGGGTCTAAGTTTACGGAAACGCCCCGCGAACCCAGCGTATCAAGAAAGGTTTTTAGGGTAAGGGACGTTTCCGGTCCCGTCTCAATCGCGAAATGCGCGTTTATGGAGTCCGCGTACTCGGCAAGCTCGCGGCACGCTTCCTGTAAAATCTTATACCTTTCGTGTCCCGCGTCCTCGGGAACCACGCCGATATGCGTCGTGACGACGTCCGTTTCAAGCTCCTTTGCGAGATCGAGAATTCGCTTTGACTTCTCTATCCTTGCGGGGTTTTTATCGGGATGGACAAAGCCGCCGCCGCCAAGGTCGCCGCAGAGCGCGGAAATAATGAGTCCGTTGGACTTCACTAAGTCCAAAAACTCTTTCCTTGCCGCCGCGTTAAGGTTTTCGGGAGCCATCTGCCCTCTTGTGGAATAAAGCTGAATACCCTTTACGCCGTCAAGACGGGCTGCCTTGATAACCGCTTCTGTGGGCGACACCCTGAAACTGTCAATGATTACGCCGATAGGAAAGCTGTACATAAAAAGACCACCTTTACTTTTTAGATATTAGATATTAGATATTAGATGTTAGATTTAAAGGAAAAACGCTTCGCGTTTTTGGATTAAATTTGCATAAACCCGATTTTTCTCATGGCCTTATCCAGCGTTCGCTGCGAGCGGCAGAGCGCTTTTTCAGCGTTCTTTTGCATACAGTCCGCTATATAAGCCTTGTCCTTGATATACCGCTCGTATTTCTCCCTTACGGGGCGAAGCTCCTGTATTACCGCCTCAGCGACAGACGACTTGAATTCGCCGTAGCCCTTTCCCGAGAACTCGTTTTCTATCTGCTCGAAGCTCTTGCCCGTACAGGCGGAATATATGCCCATAAGATTGTTCACGCCGTCCTTGCCCTTTCGGTACGCTACGACGGCTTCACTGTCCGTAACGGCGCTTTTTATCTTTTTCACAATCGCCCCCGACTCGTCAAGAAGCGAGATGTATGACCGTTCGTTCTCGTCGGACTTGCTCATTTTGCTCGAAGGGTCTGTAAGAGACATTACCCTCGCTCCCGCTTTGCCTATAAAGGGGCTTGGAAGCTTGAAGGTTTCCCCGTAAACCGAATTGAACCTTTCGGCTATATCCCTCGTAATCTCAAGGTGCTGCTTCTGGTCCTCGCCTACGGGAACAAAATCGGCGTTATAAAGCAGGATGTCCGCCGCCATTAACACGGGATAGGCGAACAGCCCCACGGTGACATTGTCCTTATGCTTGGCGCTCTTCTCCTTAAACTGGGTCATTCTTGACGCCTCGCCGAACTGCGTGTAGCAATTGAGTATCCACGCGAGCTGACCGTGTGTCGGAACCTGACTCTGTACAAACAGCGTGTTTTTATCCGGGTCAAGCCCTATTGCCAAAAGAAGCGCGTAAAGCTGCGCCGTGTTGCGTCTGAGCGCTTCCGGCTTTTCCCTTAAATCGGGCATTGTAATCGAGTGCAGGTCGGCAATTCCGAAAAAGCAGTCGTACCCGCCGGACATTTTTGCCCAGTTTTTCAGCGCGCCTAAATAATTCCCGAGCGTGGGCGCGCCCGTAGGCTGTATCAGGCTGAAAACCGTTTGTTTCTTTTCAATATTGTCCATCTTGTCAAATCCTTTTATTCGCCTTTTTTTATTTTATCCCAATATTCCTTCGCGGCGCGCTCGTTTTTATTGTCGCCGAAATTATAATACCGCCTGTCCTTTACGGCGTCCGGCAGATATTGCTGCTTCACCCAATGGTTTTCGGCGCCGTGCGGATATTCATAAAACTGACCCTTGACCAAGGCGTCCTCGCCGTCAAAGTGTTTGTTCTGAAGCGTTCTGGGAACGGGACCCGTCCTTCCGCTCCTTACGTCGTCCAAAGCCGCGTCGACGGCAAGGTAAGCGGAGTTTGACTTTGGGCTGTTGCAGACGAGGACGACGGCGTCCGCCAAAGGAATTCTCGCCTCCGGAAGACCCACCGCGAGCGCAATGTCCGCCGCCGCCTTAACTATCGGAATAATCATAGGATACGCAAGCCCCACATCCTCCGCGGCGCAGACCGTCAGCCTGCGTATGGCGGACGGCAAATCCCCCGCCTCTAAAAGCCGCGCGAGATAGTGCAGCGCAGCGTCCGCGTCGGAGCCGCGCATGGATTTCTGGAACGCCGAAAGGATATCGTAATGCTCGTCGCCCTCCCTGTCGTACCTCAGCGCGGTCTTTTGGGTCAGCGCCTTCGCGTTTTCAAGAGTGATTTTACGCTTTTCGCCGTCCTTTGGCGGCTGCGCGCCGAGTACGCACAGCTCGGCGGAATTGACGGCTTTCCTGACGTCGCCCCCGCATGCCGACGCTATGTGCGCCATAACGCCCTCTTCAATAGCAAAGCTTTCGTTTTTCTCGTTTTCCAAAAAAACAAAGGCTCTCTTTGCGGCTTTTTGCGCTTCCTCGGGCACAATGTGCTTAAACTCAAACACGGTGCTGCGGCTTAAAATCGCGCCGTAGACATAAAAATACGGGTTTTCAGTCGTCGAGGCTATGAGCGTAATATCTCCGTTTTCAATGAACTCCAAAAGCGTCTGCTGCTGTTTTTTATTAAAATACTGTATCTCGTCGAGATACAAAAGTATCCCGCCGGGTGCGGCGAGGGTGTTTATATCGGCGACTACGTCGCGTATGTCCTGCGTGGAGGCGGCGGTGCCGTTTAGCTTTCGAAGGCTTTTGTCCGTTTTTTCGGCGATAATGCGCGCGAGGGTAGTCTTACCGGTACCCGGGGGACCGTAAAATATAAGGTTGGGCAAATAACCCGAATTGATTATATTTCTAAGCGGCTTCCCCTCTGAGAGCAAATGCCCCTGACCGACTATGTCGTCAAGAGACGAGGGGCGGAGCCTGTCGGCAAGCGGTGCGCGCATAACTGTTCCTTTCCGGTTAAAACTCAAACTCGGCGCCGTCGTATGATACGAGAAAGCCTTTTTCATCGGCTGTTTTTATAAGCTCGTCGTGTATGAGTATTCCGTTGTGCGAAAAATGGTTCAGGCAAAAAAGTGTTTTTTCGCCGGCGGCGCCAATCTCAAACAGCCTCTCTCTCGTTTCTTCACAGCGCTCTATGCCCATATGGTGTTCGCCGCAAGCCTTTACGATACCCGTGCAGTCAAGCGAGACAAAATCAAAACGCGGCTTCGTTTTTATCAGATAGTCCCATGTGCGCTCGGGGAGCCATCCTGTGTCATGAGCGTAAAGGAGCGTTTTATTATCCTTTGAAACGATATATATGAGGGGCTGGGTTTTCGGGTCGTGGTTGGCTTCGAGCGGCGTCACCGTATAGCCGCCCGCCTCGAACGGCAAAAACGGCGCCGCCTCCTTCCAGATAAAGGCGTTGCACTTATCAAGCTTGTTTTTCTCAATCATATCCGCCGTTTTTGCGCCCGACGCCTTTGAGCTGTAAACCGTTATGGGAACAAGCTCCTCGGCGTCAACGCTGAAATACGCGTACCCTATTTTCCTGTACTCGAAATCCTTCGGATATAAATGATCATCATGCGAATGCGTTATTAAAATGTTTTTTATCTCCCTCAGGTCAAGACCGCCGTAAAGGACATGCATATATGTATCCGCGGGGAAATCTATAAGAAGCGCTCCGTCTATCTGCGCCTGCGAGCGGGTCCTGATATTCTTTCCGCCCGCTTTCCGCGCCTTTTCGCACGCCTCGCACGAGCAGAACAGCCCGGGAAAGCCTTCCGCCGCCGCCGTGCCGTAATATTTAATTTTCATATCCTTCCCCCCTAAAAGTAAAACACATAGCTGAGAATTGCCGTAACCTCAAAGAAAATCGCGATATACCCCATTACGGGAAGCGTCAGAGCGCCTTTGCCGAGTCTTTGTAAAAGCGTGCCGTAAACCTCCTCGGGCATCTCGGCGTCTCTTAAAGTCTTTATTTTCTTTTCACTTTCCTTCATATACAGGTACGTTGCGAAAAGCCCCGTAAATATATTGTCGGCGATTTTAAGCTGCAGGACATAATCCGTCCATCCCGCCTTGATTTCGGTCTGCGACGCTTTGTTTACAGCGTTTACAAAAAGCTCGTATTCCTCCGCCGTAGCTTTGCCGTCAGCCATTACCTGAACGCCAATCTCCCACACCGCCCTTAACGGCTCTTTGTTCATAGCCCCGTATATCCCTACGGCAAAGAAGAACATATTGAGCGTTAAAAGCACGGCGGCAAGCTTGTACATGCGCTTGTACGCGGCAAATGTAAACGGAAAAAGAAACGCGAACAGATTTACAAACGCCTTTTTGCCTGTTTTTTGAAGAAACAGGAAGCGCGGCATATACCGAAACGCCGCGGAGCCTAAAAAAAGACCGTAATCCCTTCCCGAAATTCCGCCTATATCGGTTTCGGACGTTATAGGCTCGCTGTTAAAAAAACCGTATGCGGCAAGCGCCGGGCTGTTTTGACTGTTTTCTCCTAAAAATACGCTTCCGCCGTCGGCGGTTTCATCGTCCGTTTCGTCCGAAGGCGCCTCCTCACTGTCAGGGCGGACAAACACAAAGCCGTCTTTATGAAGCCGCGCGTTCGCGCATCTGCCCTCCTTCGCCCAGCACTCCCTGTGGTGCGGCGTGCCGCAGTCGGGACAGACGACTATATCGCTGTCATTATTAAACTCTACTTCACATATAGGGCATTTCCCGCCCAAATATCTCATAATGAAACCTTACCTTTCAATGTCTTTAAAAGACAATAATAGAACATTCTATATTGTACTAAAAACAATTATGAATTACAATATTTTTTTAATTTTTCTTTGGCTTTTGCCCCATTCTTTTAAAAATCGTTGAAAACGGGAATATTATATGATATACTTTATAAGTTAAATCTAATATATAGAATATATACATTATATTCGCGCAAATTGTCAACGAGGTGAAATGATTGGACAGCTCCTCCTTTAGCTTCTTTATGTCGGACATATGGCCGGCCGTTTTGGAAGAGTGTAAAAAAAACGTGGCGACAGAGGCTGCTTACAGGCTCTGGATAAGCTCGCTCGCCCCGCAGAGCTTTGAAAACGGCAGGGTTCGTTTAGCCACGCACGAATTTAAAAAGACGATTATAACCGAAAAGTTTCTTTCCGTCATAAAGGCCGCTTTTATGAGCGTCCTCGGCTTTGATATTGATATCGAGATAATAGCCGTGCGCGATGAGAGCGAGGACGAGGAGGCGGACACCGCCCCTAAATCGTTTGAAAGCACCTTTGACACCTTTATAGTAGGCTCCTCAAACAGGCTTGCGTATGCCGCCGCCAGCGCCGTGGCGAAAAACCCGGGCGGCGTCCACAATCCGCTTTTCATTTACGGGCGCTCGGGACTGGGGAAAACCCACCTTTTAACCGCTATTCAAAAGGAAATCTTAAAAGTGAAACCGAAAACGAATATCCTTTACACAAACGGCGAGAGCTTTACTAACGACCTTATCGCCCACGTTTCCGAAAAGAAGATGTCAGACTTCCACAAGAACTACCGAAACGCCGACGTTCTGCTTTTTGACGACGTGCAGTTCATAGCGGGCAAAATACAGACGCAGGAGGAGTTTTTCCACACGTTCAACGCGCTTATAAATTCGGGCAAACAAATCGTGCTGACGTCAGACCGCCCTCCAAAGGATATAGAGAGGCTTGAAGAAAGGCTTACCTCGCGCTTCGAGCAGGGGCTTCTCGTAGACATACAGCCTCCGGACTTTGAAACCAGAATGGCCATTATAAAGCGCAAATCCCTCGCGCTCGGACTGCAGCTTCCCGACGATGTGGTCGAGTACATAGCGGAAAAGCTGAAAACAAATATCCGCCAGCTTGAGGGAGCCGTAAAAAAAATCCATGCCATCACGCTAATAGACCCTTCTATTCCGCCCATCGTCCTCGCCAACGAGGCGATTAAGGACGTGCTCACGGTAAACCGCCCGATAAGCGTCACCGTCGGCAATATTATAGAACAGGTAGGCAAGACCTTCGGGGTTTCCGCCGAGGACATCCGCTCGGACAAGAAAAAAGCCGCCGTCTCAAACTCGCGCCAGTTCTCTATGTATGTCATCAGGGAAATTACGAATTTATCTCTTGAAGCGATAGGGAAAGAGTTCGGCGGGAAAAATCACTCCACGGTTCTATATTCTATCGAGGCCGTCCAAAAGAAAATGGAGCAAAATCCGGCGCTCAAAGCCACCCTGTTTGAAATCATGAAAAACGTGCAGGAAAACTGACAGTTTCTTAAACATTCAACAATCAGAAACTGACATTATCATAAATTTTCCAAATAAGAAAAATCAGGTTTGGCGCGGCTGACATTTTTCTGACAGCGCAAAAAAAGCGCGTCTCGCCGAGATGAAAAGGTTTCCGCTGTTTCCGACATTTTCCACACTGTCTACTATGACTGCTAATATATATTATCTTTTTGGAGGTACACGCATGAAAATCCAGTGCAACACATATCTTCTGTCAGAAGTATGCTCAACCGTTCAAAGAGCGGTGTCTCAAAAAAGCACTCTTCCTTCCATAGAAGGGATATTTATGGAAGCGAAGGCGTCCAAGCTTATACTGTCCGGCTACGACCTCGAAATGGGAATTACTACGGCTATCGACTGCAAGACCGATAAAGAGGGCAGCGTCGTCTTAAACGCGCGCCTGCTGTGCGATATATTAAAATCACTCCCCGCCGAAAGAGTGACAATTGAGGTTGACGAACACAATATGTGTAGGATTTCCTCGGGTGAAACAGATTTTTCTCTAATAGGAATTCCCGCGGACGATTATCCCGAGCTTCCGTCCGTAAGCGGCGGCTACAACCTGAACATCAAGCAGACAGTCCTTAAAGACATGATACGGCAAACTATCTTTGCAGTTTCGACAACAGACAATAAGCTTGTTCATAAGGGAATTAAGTTCGAGGCAGAGAACGGTAATTTAAGGCTCATAGCTGTTGACGGTTTTCGCCTGGCTATAAGAAACGAGCCGATAAACTACGCCGGGGAAGAGCTTTCGTTCGTAATTCCCTCTAAAACGCTTATCGAGGTTATGCGGTTATCCATTGATGAGAGCGACAACATCGTGATGAATATAGGGAAACGGATAGTCGTGTTTGAAATCGGCGGTTATTCACTTGTTTCGCGTCTTTTAGAAGGGGATTTCTTAAAATATAAATCCACAATACCCACCGCTTGTTCGACGGCGGCAACCTTAAATTTAAGGCTTTTTACGGACAGTATTGAAAGAGCTTCTCTGATAATTACAAGCAAAAACAAAAGTCCCGTGCGCTGCGTATTCGATGAAAATACGGTAAAGGTTTCAAGCACGACGTCTTTGGGCGCGGTAAGTGACAGAATACCGGCGGCAATAGAAGGGAAAAGGCTTGAAATCGGTTTTAATAATATGTATCTTTTAGACGCGTTGAAAGTTTGCGATACCGATGAAATAAGGGTGGAACTTAACAGCCAGATATCTCCGATAATAATAAAACCGCCCGAAGGGGATTCATTCCTGTTTCTTATTTTGCCCGTAAGGCTTAAAAACGAATAGTAATGACAAAGAAGATAATTAACGTCAGGCGCGCCGCAATAAAAGAACAGCCTTTTTATCTGCATACGGATTTTATAAAGCTTGACAGCCTCTTGAAGGCTGTCAGCGCCGTGAATACAGGCGGACACGCGAAGATTGTAATAAGCGAGGGAAAAGTCAAGGTAAACGGCGAGGCTTGTTTACGGAGAGGCAAAAAGATAAAAGCCGGAGATACCGTCGAGCTTGATCTTAAAAAATATAACGTCATAAAAAATGATAGTTGAAAATTTGTGTTTAAGCGATTTCCGAAATATAAGGGAATTAAGCGCCGAATTCTGTACCGGCGTAAACATTATTTACGGAGAAAACGCACAGGGCAAAACAAATATGATAGAGGCGCTGTGGCTTTTTACGGGATACAGAAGTTTTCGCGGGTCAAAAGACTGCGAGCTTATAGCTTTCGGAAAAGAGAGCGCGAAAATAAAAGCGCGGTATCAGACGTGTGCCGGAAAAATTGATTGTGAAATAGTAATATCGGACAAGCGAAGGGCGTATAAAAACTCCGTGCCGCTGAGTTCTCCGTCGGAGCTTTTAGGCGAATACCCCGCGACAGTTTTTTCACCGTCCCACCTCTCGCTCATAAAGGAAGGACCGGCTGAAAGAAGAAAATTTCTCGATATTGCTATTTGCCAGTTAAGCTCCGGCTATACGCAGGCTCTGAAAAAATATAGAATTGCCTTAGCACAGAGAAATATGCTTCTTAAAGATGTACGGCACAGCGGCGAGCTGTACGATACGCTTGAAATGTGGGAGGCGCAGCTTGCGGCTTACGGAGCAAAAATCGTTTCAAAAAGGATGGAGTATATAAGCCGGCTGACTGAATTCGTGAAACAGGCCTATGACGGCATATGCGGCAAATCTGAAAGCTTTGATATGCTGTACGTTTTCGCAGGCGCCGGAGAACCGCCACAAAGCGAGGATGAAATAAGACAAATTCTCACAAGCGCCTTAAAAGAAAGACGAAAAGCAGACATTATTCTGAAAACGACGGGCGCGGGACCGCACAGGGATGATTTGCGGGTCTGTATAAACAAAAAGAGCGCGCGCGCCTACGGTTCGCAGGGACAGCAGCGTTCGGCGGCTCTCTCGCTGAAGCTTGGCGAGGCCGAGGTAATAAGGAAAATAACAGGCGAAAGCCCGATTGTCCTTCTTGACGACGTTATGAGCGAGCTTGACTGTAAAAGGCAGGACTATGTGTTAAATAAAATCAGGGAGTACCAGGTTGTTATAACGTGCTGCGAGCCCTTGGGGCTTGTCAGGCGGTGCGACGGGAAAGAGTTCAAGATTGATAAAGGGAGAATTTTAGGCTGATGTATATTCATTTGGGTTCTGTCACTTCGATTGTTCAAAAAGATATCGTCGGAATTTTTGATATGGATATAACGACCGTTCAAAAAACGACCAGGGATTATTTAAGCAGATGCGAAAAAAGCGGAGAAATACTCTGTGTTTCCAACGAGCTTCCCAAAACGTTCGTTGTATGCGAGAGAAAAGGCGTCAAAAAAACATATATTTCACCGGCGGCGGCAGGTACCCTTGAAAAAAGACTCGGCAGATAAATATATATAATACGGAAAAACAATAAACGGAGGCTTGTAAATTGGACGAGACAAATATCGGCGAGCACATAACGGAAGAGGTTGACAAGGAAATTGACACGAGCGTGAGCGAAGCATACGACGCGAGCGCCATTCAGGTCCTTGAGGGTCTTGAAGCGGTAAGAAAAAGGCCGGGTATGTATATAGGTTCGACGGGTCCGCGCGGGCTGCATCATCTTGTTTACGAAATCGTGGACAATTCTATTGACGAGGCGCTCGCGGGATTTTGTACGCATATAGACGTGGAAATCCTGCCTGAAAATGTTGTTGTCGTAAAGGACAACGGCAGGGGCATACCCGTCGGAATAAACGAGCAGCAGGGACTTCCGGCGGTTACAATCGTATTGACAATGCTCCACGCGGGCGGTAAATTCGGCGGCAGCGGCTATAAAGTCTCAGGCGGGCTGCACGGAGTCGGCTCATCTGTCGTAAACGCTCTTTCAGAGTGGTTTGAGGTCGAGGTTTCACAGGACGGGCATATACACCGCCAGCGTTTTGAGAGGGGCGAAATTGCGTCTGAGCTTACGGTAATAGGCGATACGGATGAAGTCGGAACGCTTATACGCTTTAAGGCTGACCATGATATTTTTACCGAAACGACCGAATACGAATACGAGGCCATTCAAAGGCGTATACGCGAGCAGGCTTTCCTGAACGCCGGTCTTACAATTTCTCTCAAAGATAAAAGGGATGCCGAAAACGTTGTCGAGGAAAGCTTTAAATATGACGGAGGGCTGAAAAGCTTCGCCGAATATATAACTTCGAGCAGAGGGCTTTCGGCGCTGCACGACGCGCCTATTCATTTCCTTTCAAGCTTCAATGACAGAAGCGTGGAAATTGCAATGATATATAACGACAGCTACAACGAAATAATTTTAAGCTTTGCCAATAACGTGAGAACCGTTGACGGCGGCACGCATGAAACCGGATTTAAGACGGCGCTTACAAGGGTGTTCAACGATTACGGCAGAAAATACGGTATTCTCAAGGAGAACGACAAAAACCTGTCGGGAGACGATGTCAGGGAAGGGCTGACCGCCATTATAAGCGTAAAGCTTACAGACGCCCAGTTTGAAGGGCAGACAAAGGGCAAGCTCGGAAACACGGATATGGCACAGCTTGTCTCCCAGACGCTTTACAGCAAGCTTATGACGCATTTTGAGGAAAATCCCGCCGTTGTAAAAGCTATTTTCAACAAGGCTTTAGAAGCGTTCAGAGCGCGCGAGGCGGCGAGAAAGGCAAGGGAGAGCGCCAGAAGAAAATCCGCGCTGGAAAACAACTCGCTCCCCGGAAAGCTTGCCGACTGCACTGAAAAAGACCCCTCAAAAACAGAGATTTTCATCGTTGAGGGCGACTCCGCCGGTGGCTCCGCGAAGGAGGGCAGGGACCGTACCATCCAAGCCATACTTCCTTTGTGGGGAAAGATGCTCAATGTCGAAAAATCAAGGCTTGACAAGGTTATAGGGAACGAAAAGCTTATGCCGGTCGTCACGGCGTTAGGCACGGGTATCGGCGAGGACTTTGATTTATCAAAACTCAGATACAGCAAGGTAATAATAATGGCGGATGCCGACGTTGACGGGCTGCACATCAGGACACTGTTTTTGACGTTCTTTTTCAGATATATGAGAACTCTTATCGACGAGGGGCATATATACATCGCGCAGCCTCCGCTGTATAAAATAAGCAAGGGTAAAAAATTCGCCTACGCCTTTTCCGACGAGGAAAGAGACCGGCTTATTGAGGAATTCGGAAGCAACTGCGATATACAGCGGTATAAGGGTCTCGGAGAAATGGATTCCGACCAGCTCTGGGACACCACGATGAGCCCGAAAACACGCACGGTGCTGCGCGTTACGGTAGAGGACGCCATTGAGGCCGACGAAACCTTTTCAATCCTTATGGGCGATAAGGTGGAGCCGAGGCGGGAGTTCATAGAAAAGAACGCAAAATACGTCAGAAATCTTGACGTTTAACGGGGGTGAGTCAAATGGATAATTTTGAAAACGAAAATAAAGATATCAACGAGTATGAAGACGAAAAAATAATCAATATCGAAATAAACAAGGAGATGAAGAAATCATACCTTGACTATTCGATGTCGGTAATCATAGCAAGGGCGCTGCCGGACGTCAGAGACGGACTCAAGCCCGTTCACAGACGCATACTCTATACGATGTACGAGAACGGTTTGACGCCGGAAAAGGCGTACAGAAAGTGCGCGGACACCGTAGGCGCCGTGCTGGGGCGCTATCATCCCCACGGCGACGCTTCGGTCTATGACTCGATGGTGCGTTTAGCGCAGGATTTCAGAATAAGGTACAGGCTTGTGGACGGTCACGGAAACTTCGGCTCCGTTGACGGGGACCCGCCCGCCGCCTACCGTTATACCGAGTCAAGAATGAGCAAGCTGACACAGGAAATGCTTACCGACATCGAAAAGAATACCGTTGACTTTGCCCCCAACTACGACGACCGCCTCAGGGAGCCTACCGTGCTTCCGTCGCGCTTCCCGAACCTGCTCGTAAACGGTTCATCGGGAATAGCCGTCGGTATGGCGACTAATATACCCCCGCACAATATGCGCGAGGTTGTGGGCGGTCTGTGCTATCTTATTGACAATCCTGACGCGTCGCTTGACGAGCTTATGGAATATATAAAGGGACCCGATTTTCCGACGGCGGGAGCCATCATGGGCAGAAGCGGGATAAGGGCGGCGTATGCCACGGGCAAGGGCAAGGTTGTCATACGCGCTACGGCGGAAATTGTAGAGGACAAAAGCGGCAGATTTAAGATTGTCGTTACGGAAATTCCGTATATGGTAAACAAGGCGAGGCTTATTGAAAACATAGCCGACCTCGTTAAGGACAAGCGCGTGGACGGCATAGCCGACCTCGTAGACGCCTCTGACCGCGACGGAATGAGAATACTAATCGACCTTAAACGCGACGCTAACCCGCAGGTGGTGCTAAACCAGCTCTACCGCTTCACCCAGCTTCAGGATTCCGTCGGCGTAATAATGCTCGCCCTTTCAAACGGCGAGCCGAAGGTA
>CAZQXZ010000042.1:0-15920 GCA_964597515.1 uncultured Eubacteriales bacterium
CAAGCAATGCCCTATTGGGCGTTGCAATACGGCGAGCATATCGAGGTGCTTGAGCCGGAAAGCTTGCGAAAGAGGGTTGGAGCTGCGGCGAAAAGTATTTCCGATAAATACAGAAAGTGAGGAAATAGCATTATGTTACCAAGTCAGGCAAAAGAAAACGACATTATATATATGGCTCGTTGTTATAGAAATAAATATACAGTAGAAGTTCTAAAGATTGTTCAGGCATACCCGGATTTTATTTTATGCTCTAACGATGGTGGCAAAGGACTTGTAGTTTGCGTACAAGATAAGTTCAAACAATTATTTGATAATAAAGAGGATGCTCATAAATACAATGAGGAGGCGAAAACTCAAAAAACAAAAGACTGCTTGCACATTTTGGAAGGCGTTAAGATAGTAACACAAAACATAGATAAGGCGGTTAATATCGTGTGCGGCTCCAAAGATGAATATTGTGCAAAAAAGGCCTTAATTAAAGCGTTTAACCTTTCTGAGAAACAAGTCAACATTATTATAAAAATGAGACTTATACAGTTTAATATTAAAAAAATAAATAATGAATATGAAAAATTACAAGGCGATTTTCAAGGCAATTAACGATAAGTATACCGGTAAACATCGAATTGCAATGCCCGAAAATCCTCTGGCTCTATAGAAAAATGCCAGAGCAAAAATCTGAGCAAGACAATTCTCACCGCCTTAAGCCCTTCACCGAGTCGGTACACAAAGAATTTTCGGTAAATAAGAGAGCAACTTGCGCCGAGAGCTTGCCGGGCGGTTATGTGCTGACATTCCGGTGACTGTATGCGTTTTGGCATATAATAAAAGCTTTGAGCAAACGAGGAAATCGCCAAAATCCGCACCGTGTTCACTGGTGATGGTGAAGGTGCTGAGAAAATATACATGGCGGCGCGAGAGGTTACGTAATGTTACAGGAGTTACCTTAAAATAAATTAAATAAAATTAGGAGGTTTTTATCAATGGCTAACGAACTTCAATCCCTCACGGATTTATTTCCAAAAAAAGTGTTTCGCATCCCAGATTATCAAAGAGGATATGCGTGGGAAAAAGATCAATTGGACGATTTCTGGGAAGATGTAATGAATTTGATGGAAAGTGATAAGTTTCATTATATCGGTTTACTTTCATTAACAGACATCCCAGAAAACGAAAGATCTGAAGATTATGGTTGGTTGATAAATCAAAAATATTCTGCCAGACATATTGTTGATGGTCAGCAAAGACTAACTACAATTTCTATTCTTATTAATGAAATTATTGTTTTCCTTGAAAAACAGAATGCCGTTATTATAGAAATGACTCCAGATGCGATTAAGTCAGAGTATATTTGCCGAACAAATCACAACGGAAGTATCACCTCTTATTTGTTTGGTTATGATGTTGATGAACCGAGCGATGACTATTTGAAATATAAAATTTATGGTGAAGAAAATCCTCCGCAAATCATAGACACGGCTTATACACGAAATCTGTCTTTTGCTAAAGCATACTTTGAAAAAGCAGTTTTATCTGTATATGCCGATAAAGAACTCAAGGGTATTGAGAAGCTTTTTATAATAGTTACTCAACGCTTGATGTTCAATGTACACGAAATCGCTTCAGATTATGATGTGTTTGTTGCGTTTGAAACTATGAACAATCGTGGAAAGCCCTTATCATATCTCGAATTGCTCAAAAATAGACTCATATATCTTATAACACTATTTGATGAATTAGATAACAATGAAAAGGCGACCCACAGAAAAACGATAGACAAAGCATGGAAGGAAATTTATAAGCAATTAGGTAAAAATCCTAATGTTAAACCTCTTTCTGACAATGAATATTTAAGGAATTATTGGATTATGAATTTCTCATTCGATGCAACAAAAGTAAGTTCATATGCTGATTTTCTATTAAAGAAAAAATTTACTGCTAAAAATGTACTTGATATTAATAAAACGCCAAATTTAACTGATGATCGCGAAATAAATGAAAATGATACAGACATTGCTGAACAATATTATTCTAGTGATGATGATATGGCATTTGTTCAAAAACCTATACCTGAAATGGTTGAAAAAAGAGCGCTTGATTGTAATGAGATAATGAGCGCAGTAGGGCATCTCCAAACCATGGCTAAATATTGGCACGATACTTTTTATCCATATGATAATAATAGCTGTTTTACCGACCCAGAAAAATTGTGGATTGAACGCTTAAACAGAGTGGGTATGCTAAATTTTAGGCATGTTGTTGTCGCTTCATTGAAACCCGGCGTTTCCACATCCAAAGAACGCGAAGCTTTATTTGAGCAAATTGAGCGATTTGTGTTTATTGCTTATCGTCTTCATGTAAAACAATCACATTATCGCGTTAGAGAAACTATACGAAATGCGCGCGAAATATTTACAGAAGAAAAAACCGTAAAACAAATAACGGATACTTTGAAAAAAATAATCGATGAAATGCTTGAGGATGCCGTAAAAAAATTCAATGGTTATATTGAAGAGAAGTTTAAAAAAGGAAATGGATACTATAGTTGGGACTATTTGAAGTATTTTCTGTTTGAATATGAGCATAAAAAAGCGGAGGGAACAGCAGCTGCAAAAAAATTAAACTGGAATGATTTTCAAAAATACAGTGGCGATAAAATTTCAGTAGAGCATATATTCCCTCAAAATGCAGGAGAAGACAAGTGGGGAGAAATGCTGGAACAACTTGAAGGAATTAATGACAATCAAGTTGTAAATTCATTAGGGAATCTATTGCCTTTATCACTAAGCATTAATATTTCGCTACAGAATGATTCATTTGAAGAGAAAAAGACAGGTAAATACGACAATGAAGGTGAACTGTCAAGAAGAGGATATGATTCTGGATGCTATTCCGAAATTGAAGTTTCAAGATCTCAGGTATGGTTATTAGAAAACATATATGCTCGAGGGTTAGATTTGCTTGATTTTGCAGAAAGGCGATGGGGCATTAATTTTGGCGATAAACGGAGCAAAGCTAATTTATTGGGATTAGATTTTTGTTATAAAGATGAAAAAACAGAGGGTGGGGAATAATGACCACCCCCCTAATATGTGAATTCATAAAGCTCTCTACACAAACAAACATGCAAGAACACACCTCGCTCCTTATACCTACTACATCTACTATGCACGGCACCCGAGGATTTTTATATCCTTAAAAGGATGTGCTTTTTATGGTACATCTTTTTTGCTATGATGAATTTACAAATTAAAAAGCGGTGTATTTATGACAAATATTATTTTATTTTCCAGCAAAACAAACCCGGGATTTTCAAATTTCTATATTGCACCTTTTGATGTAGCAGGCGAAATTTATAATTCTGTTGAGCATTATTTTATGCTCCAAAAAGCGAGATTATTTGACCCGAACGGCGAAGCGGTCAAAAAAATGAGTAATGAATGTACGCCCGCACAGATGAAAAAGCTCGGGCGTCAGGTAGAGAACTTCAACCAAGATACTTGGGATTTTTGTTGTAAAAAAATTATGTACGAAGGCGTGCTCTCAAAATTTTCTCAAAATCCCGAGCTAAAAGAAAAATTATTGTCTACAGGCCACATGGTAATAGCGGAAGCCTCTCCGTTCGACAAGAAGTGGGGCACAGGTATTGGCACTTCAAGCAAAGATGCATATGATGCCGATAGATGGACGGGTCGTAATTGGTTAGGTCTAATCTTAATGGGTGTCCGAGGCGATTTACGGTACGGTCCTATTGAAGACTACAACGACTTCAGCTCAGAGGATATTACATATCACAATTATTTTAATATGGACGACTGGGGCGAATTCGCATACAGGTATCAACTACACCCTGCGAAAGAGGATGCATTACATTGGAGAGACATTTGTTTACAGGCTACCGGTAATTTAGGATATTTATAATACACAAAACAAAAGGCTTAGCATAAAGGTTATGAAGCGTTAATTATCAGGGGGTAATCAGTCTATGGAGATAATAACAGAAACGTCGGTTGATAATGCCGAAAAAAAGCGTGTCGAGCTTCACACGCACACAAATATGTCTGTTCCGGACGGAACGGTCTCGGTGGGCGACCTGATAAAAAGGGCTGCCGAATGGGGGCATAGCGCGATAGCGATTACCGATTATTGTGTCGTGCAGACGTTTCCCGATGCGATGAACGCGCAAGAAAGTATAAACCGCTTGCGTGGTGACGCCGAGAAATTCAAGGTGATTTACGGGCTGGAAGCAAATGTAGCTGACGATACTTCAAATAAGGAATTGCCTTCAATTCACCGTCACAGCATTTTGGCTAAAAACGCCGCGGGGTTAAAAAACCTCTATAAACTTGTTTCAAACAGCCACTTGGCAGCCTTTGATAAAGCTCCCTCCATTTTGCTGTCTGAGCTTGAGAAACACAGGGATGGCTTGGTTTTGGGTTCTCGATGCGGTGTTTTATCCGGAGCACCTACTGCTTGTGACTATATAGAAATTCAGCCAATTGACAGTGAAGAAGCGGTAAAAGAAGCTGTTCGGTATGGCGAAAAAATGGATATTCCCGTTGTCGCCACAGGAAATGCCTGTTATCTTGATGCAGAGGACGCACGTTGCGGAGAAGTCCTTATAACTGCGTATGCTCATAAGGATATGAACGGGCAGCAGCCGCTTTATCTAAAAACGACTGCCGAGATGCAAAACGAATTCAAGTATTTGGGCGAAGAAAAAGCGTATGAAGTCGTCGTTACCAACAGCAATAAAATTGCTGATATGATTGAGTATATCCGCCCAATTCCCAAGGGGTCTTTTTTGCCCGAATTAGACGGAGCACAGGATGAGCTTACCGAACTTATACGGTCAAGAATGGAAGAAATATATGGCGAGACGCCGCCGGCAATTGTTAAAGAAAGAGCTGAAAAGGAACTGAACGCGGTTGTTGCGAACAATTTTGCCGCTTTGTATATGACGGCCGGCAGGCTGGTTGAGCGAAGCGAGCAAAACGGGTACCCCGTCGGTTCGCGCGGTTGCACAGGGGCGTCACTTATAGCATATTTGATTGGTTTCACTAAGGTGAACCCTTTACCGCCTCATTATGTCTGTGATAAATGTAAATACTCCAAATTCTTTTTAGACGGCGAATATGGGTCGGGATTTGATTTGCCCGAAAAGAATTGTCCCGTCTGCGGCGAAGGACTCTCACGCGACGGTCACGAAATCTCCGTTGAAACTTTTCTCGGGTGGGGCGGCGATAAAAAGCCTGACATTGACCTGAATTTTTCGGCAGAATATCAAGCACAGGCGCAACAGCATATTGAAGAGTTGTTTGGCAGCAGTCATATTTTTAAGGTCGGAGCCATATCGACAATAACCGAAAGAACCGCGCTTGCTTTGGTCGAAAAATATGAAGAAGAAAACAGCATCACTTTGAATAAAGCTGAAAAAGTCAGCCTGATAAAAGGAATAACCGGCGTTAAACAGGCTACCAGTCAACACCCGGGCGGCATAATAATTGTCCCGAAAAACAAAAGCGTTTACGATTTTACGCCGGTTCAGTATTTTAAAAACAAGAAAGGCTCCGAAGCAATAATAACTCATTTTGATTTTCGTTCGCTTTGTGATACCCTTTATAAATTTGATATGCTCTGCCACGACACTCCGACAATATACCGATATTTAGAGGATTATTCCGAAATCCCCGCAGAAAAAGTGCCGCTATGCGACAAAGAGGTGATGTCACTTTTTACATCGCCGGAAGCCTTAGGCATATCTCCGGACGATACGGGCATACAACTCGGAACGCTTGCCTTGCCGGGAGTCGGCACGGTTTTTATGCGTAAAATACTGACCGAAACACAGCCTAACTGTTTTTCAGACCTTGTGCAAATATACGGTTTATCCCATGGCGCGGGTGTTTGGTTCGGAAATGCCCGGGACTTGATAAGAGCGGGCGTTTGTAAGCTTTCCGAGGCGCTTGCCGTCCGTGACTCCATTATGACATACCTTATCAGAAAAGGAATTGAGCCGCACATAGCATATGAGATTATGGAAATTGTGCGCAAAGGCAGCGCGTCAGAGAAACTCACGGATGAACATATCTCCGCCATGACCACTCACGGCGTTCCCGATTGGTATATTGAAAGCTGTATGAAAATAAAATATATGTTCCCGAAAGCACATGCCGTCGCATATATGACAGACACGCTCCGGCTCGGCTGGTATAAAATCTATAAACCGCTCGCATTTTACGCCGCCTATTTCACGGTTTATCACGGCAGCTTTGGCAGTGTGACAGCTATATCCGATCATAATGCGGTAAGAGAAAGAATAAGCGAGCTTAGGAGCGAGGGAGAAAAACTTCAAAACAAAGAACGCGAAGAGTTTGAGACATTGGTAATTATTAACGAGATGATGGCGCGCGGTATCGGGTTTTTGCCTGTTGACGCCGACAAATCCGACAACGAAAAGTTCTTAATTGAAGACGGCAACATACGGCTGCCGCTGTCTGTTTTACCGAGCGCAGAGGAATGTCAGGCTGACGATAAACGAAAACGGGATTTCTTTGCGCCCGAAACGCTTTCCGACATAATCAAAACTCCTGACGAGGTTCATATTCTTTGAAAAAGTGCCGCCTGTCAGTGATGACTGTGCATACACTTAATGCGGAATATAACTTTTTTCTTGTGTTTTTATATATTATTTGTTATAAGATATAAGCAGGCGGTGAGGAAAATAAAAATGAATGAAGCAAACACAAACGAAGCCTTTTCGGCAAAACAGCAAAACCAAAACAAGAGCAGGGCGGACACAGCCAGGGAGTTGTTTAATCAGGGATACAACTGCGCGCAAGCCGTTTTTGCCGCCTTTTGCGATGAAACCGGGCTGGATATGGACGCCGCTTTGCGCCTGTCCTCTTCGTTCGGCGGGGGTATGGGGCGCCTGCGCGAGGTGTGCGGCGCGGTGACGGCTATGTTTATGGTCGCGGGATTTAAATACGGATATTGCGAGCCGAATGACGAAGAAGCCAAAGCGCGTCATTACCGGCTTATCCAGTCGCTCGCTTTTGAATTCAAAGATAAAAACGGCTCCTATATCTGCCGGGAGCTGCTCGGTTTACAGGAGGGCGCAAGCGACCCCGTTCCGGAAAAAAGAACCGAAAAATACTACAAAACAAGACCGTGCGCCGAGCTTGTCGCTCACGCCGCCGAGATGCTTGATGATTTTATTAAAACGGAAGAAAACAAAAATTAAGGACTGATTGTATGTCGGAAAATTCTCTTTTTTTGAGCCGCGCCGAACCTGCCGACGCGGGCGTTTCGGCTGTCGGCATAACCGAATTTATAAAAGCGCTCGAGTGCAGTAAGGCTCTTATGCGCGGATTTATTCTTCTGCGGCACGGTAAAATTGCCGCCGAGCGCTACTGGGAGCCGTATACCGCCGGGGATAAAAACTGGGTGTATTCGCTCAGCAAGAGCTTCACCTCGACTGCGGTGGGCTTTGCCTTTGACGACGGGCTTCTTCACCCGAACGATTTGGCGCTGTCCTTCTTTCCTGAAATCGACCCGTCCTCCTGCTGTGAAAACGCGCGTAAAATGCGTCTTCGCGACCTTTTAAGCATGACGAGCGGTCACGCCGACGACCCCAGCGTCAAAGTGATGTTCACTCCCCCTTGTAACTGGGAAAAGCTGTTTTTTCAGCTCCCCATCCCAAAAGAGCCGGGTACTTATTATGTATACAACTCCGCCGCAAGCTACATTTTATCCTCCGTTGTGGCGCGTGTGACAAAAATGAAAACGCTTGATTATCTGAAAGAGCGTTTATTCAGTCCGCTCGGGTTTACAAATGTCGCCGGCGACGCCACGCCCGACGGCGTGTTCACCGGAGGCTGGGGGCTTTTGGTTCGCCTTGAGGACCTCGCTAAGCTCGGTCAGCTGTACCTTGACGGCGGCGTATGGAACGGCAAGCGAATTCTCTCCGGTGAATGGGTGCAGATGGCGAGCGCCGTACAATCGGACAACGGCGCGCCTCACCGCGCAAACGAACCTCCCGATTGGAGACAGGGCTACGGCTTTCAGTTCTGGCGGTGTCAGCACAACGCCTTCCGGGGCGACGGCGCGGCGGGACAGTACTGTATCGTTATGCCCGACTACGGCGCCGTACTCGCTTTGATGAGCGAAACGCCGGATATGCAGGAGATTTTAGATATTGTCTGGGACGTCCTCCTGCCCGCAATGGACGGCATGTCCTCCCCGCGCGAGGCCGATTTAAACGGCGCCGCGATTGGGCTTGACCGGCACGCCGACGCCGAACAGGCGGTGTTTACGTTCACAGAGGACTCTCTGACTCTCACAATGCGGGAGGACGGCAAAGAATTCACTTTGGAAAGCGGGCGCGGGTTTTATAAGGAGAGCGTGTGCACTCTGCCCGCCGGCGAACCGGCATTTACGCCGTTTTACACCGTTTCGCCCGAAAAGCGCGTGTCCTCATATTTCAAATGGAGCGGCGCGGATACGCTCGAGGTTTTCTGGGTATACCGCGAAACGCCGCACAGGGAACGCCTTGTCTGCCGCTTTGAGGGCGATAGGGTAAGCTTCACGCTCCATTCGAGCGTCCACGCCAAGAAGGACGAAGACGACGTTGATTTTACGGGTAAAATTATAACGCCGTAAAGAACGCCGTCGTTTTTTGCCATATCAAGTATTGTAACATCAAGCGAAACATAAAATTGCATTTTATTGACAGCATATTTTCCGTTTGATATAATAGCTGTACGCAAATGATTAAGCTTAAAAAATATAAAAGAAAGGGTTTTTATATGAAAAAATTCCCTGTTAAGCTCTTGACCGCGATTGCGCTTTTGGCGCTTGTCTTATTTTCGGCGGGCTGCGCCTGTAACGCAAATACGGGAAAAGAGGAAGCTGTCGTCTTTATTGACCCCGTTTTTGAGAAGCTGCTGAAAGCGGAGCTGAAAAAGGATACCGTTTATCCGTCCGATTTGTCGGACGTCACCGGGGTGCATATTCTTGCCGACGAGTTTCTTTTTCTGTCCGGCGGCGGCAGACCAGAAAGATCGCTTACTTTGTACGGCAAGGACACCTTTGAATACGAGGAAGTAAAATATACGGGATTTGGCACTTTGAAGTCTCTTGCGGACTTAAAAAACTTTCCCGGGCTGACAATGTTAAAAGTCTATCTCCAACCCGAAGCGGACTACTCCACAATTCCCTCTGTCGAAAAATTAAGACAACTCTCCGTTTATCAGAGCAAGCTGAAAGATATCGGCTTCCTGTCAAAAGCCGCTGACCTGATATCGCTGAATTTGAACACAAATGATATTTCGGATATCTCGGTGTTGGAAAACTGCCCGAAGCTCGTTTATCTCATGATGGATTTTAACGGCGTTTCAGATATTTCCGTGCTGTCAAAGCTTCCCGAGCTGAAAAATATCAGCTTTTACAGCAATCAAATCAGCGATCTTGCCCCGCTTAAAAACCTTACGAAGCTTGAGGAAATCGGCTTGTATGACAACAAAATTATAGATATCAGCGCTCTTACTGCGGTTACAAGCCTAAAAAGAGTCGAGCTTATCAACAACCAAATCGAGGATGTCAGCCCGCTAAAGGACTTCGTGTCCTTCGAGGAATTGCGGCTCTCGGGCAACCCCGTCAAAAACCTTGACGTTCTGAAGCATATCGAAAACCTCGAATACGAGGAAGTATACGGCGGATAATATTATACGGTAAAGAAAGGCTGCGGCAAAGCGTTCAACGCGCTTTGTTACAGCCTTTTTTTGGACGGATATATGAATAATATCATTTTCACGCGGCAAGGCAGGTTTTGTCTGTTTATTAAACGCGTCTACTCTTTTCGCAGCCACGCGGAAATCCCGCCGAAAACCAGCGCGGCGACCGGCCAGACAATCCAGGTGGTATTCCAACGAAATGTTGTAAAACTCCAAATCAGATAGACGGCGATGACAATCGGCCAGTAAAAGCCGCCAATCCTTCCGATTTTCTTGTTATGCTCTCTTTCTTTCGGATCGTAATCACCTTCGCGCAGCAGCCGCTGAAAGCCGCTTTTCTTGATATTGACCGATATAAAACAGTATACAGCGGCGGCTACGAGAGTAAGCAGCACCCCTACAAAAAGAATACAGGTCGTTTCGGCCGCCTCCATAACCCCCGCTATTATCAGCGCAACGGGGGAAACGATACATAAAGCGACTCCGGCGGCCATCGCCGCGATATAGCGTCCCTCAAAAGCGTCCTTCTTCTCCTTGACGGCGCCGTACACTCCGTATTCAGCGTTGAAATTCCCGCATTCTAAATACGCGTACCTTTCCATTTTCATACTGCTGAAAATGAATAACGCCACCGCAGCGGCTACCGCAAGCAGCAAAATCGCGACGCCCGCGCCTATCGCGGCGCTCTCTCCGGCGGCAAAAACGGTAAAATTCCGTATCCGCAGCGGCACGCCGCTCAAACCTGTCGTCAGAATAAGCGGCACCGGTGACAGGATGCAAAGCAATACGCCGAGTCCCATACGGCGCCCGTAAACCGCCATGCTGTTCATAAACTCATTTGCCTCCCCGAGCGTTACGCGGACGCCTTTGCCGGCGTCGTCCGTATCCGTAAACAGAGCGGCTTCTATGTCGTCCTTTAATAAATAGTCTGTCGTGACGCCGAAGATTTTTGACATCTCTAAAATTTTCGCTATGTCGGGAATTGCCGACGCGCTCTCCCACTTTGATATAGACTGCCGCGAAACGCTCAGCCTCTCTGCAAGCTCCTCCTGCGACCATCCGCTCTGCTTTCTGAGAGCGAGGATTTTATCCGCCAATATCATAAGGATACCCCCTTGTGTTTTAGCCGCCGGACGCCGTTTTATCGCGTCCCGGCTGCGCTTTCATCCTACCGGCTTTTCCGGTTGCTGTCTATAAAGCGGACTTGGAACTTGCGCAACCGGCGGTTGCGTTTGCAAAAAAACAGACCGTCGCGGCGTCGCTTTCGGGGATATACGCTTTTTTCTTTTAAATAAGCGGATTATTATTTATTCCCCGCCGCGATCCTCCGCCTTTTCGAGGTCGCGCTCACGGATTTCAACGCGGCGCACCTTGCCGTTAAATGTCTTGGGAAGCGCCGTGACATATTCGATAATCCTCGGATATTTATATGGGGCGGTCGTCGTCTTGACGTGGTTTTGTATGTCTTTCGTCAGTTCGTCGGACGGTTCAAAGCCTTTCTTTAAGACTACCGTCGCCTTGACGGCGAAGCCTCTTACCGGGTCGGGAACTCCCGTCACGGCGGCTTCGAGAACCGCTTTATGCTCCAAAAGCACGCTCTCAATCTCAAACGGACCTATTCTGTAGCCGGAGGATTTTATGACGTCGTCGTTCCTGCCGACATAAATGAAATAACCCTGCTCGTTCATATACGCCGTGTCGCCCGTATGGTAATAGCCGTCGTGCCACGCCGCGCGGGTATCCTCGCCGCTGCAGTTGTAGGAGGTCAGCAGTCCTCTCGGGCGGTCTTCCCCGCCCTTTGCCGCTATGCACACCTCGCCTATGGCTCCTTTGGTGGACGGTTCGCCGTTTTCATCGAGTATCTGAACGTCATAACCCGGAGTAGGCAGCCCGATAGCTCCCGGAACGGGCGTTACCCACGGATAAAGCGTCGAGATGCAGACGGTGGTTTCGGTCTGCCCGAAGCCCTCGTAAATGCAAAGTCCTGTAGCTTCCTTCCATTCGTTAAAAATCTCGGGACCCAGCGCTTCGCCCGCTGTGCAGCACTGGGTGAGAGCGGACAGGTCAAAGCTCTTCACGTCATGAAGCAGCATAAAGCGGTACATTGTGGGAGGCACGCAAAACGTCGTAACCTTATATTTTTCAAGTTTTTTAAGAATGTCAAGCGCGTCGAACTTATCAAAATCGTATACCATAACGGCGCTTTCGCCGAACCACTGACCGTAAATCTTGCCCCACAGCGCTTTAAGCCAGCCCGTGTCCGAAACCGTGAAATGCAGACCGCCGTCAACGACGTAATGCCAAAAAACGCCGGTCATTATATGCCCGAGGGGGTATGTAAAATCGTGGGTGATTATTTTGGGATAGCCCGTCGTACCCGAGGAGAACGCCATAATCATAGTGTCCGTCGCCTTCGTGCCGTTTTTACCCGTCGGGCGGCTCCACGCCTCGCTCGCGTTGTTTAAGCCTTCCTCAAAATCAATCCAGCCCTCTTTGGCGTCCTTACGCTTTGTGACAAACTTCTTTTTCATATACTCGTAACGGTCGGCGCCTCCGTCAAATTGCTCCGTGACGCACCCGTCGCCCGTCATGACCGCATAGTTGACCCGCGCGCTGTTGCACCGGTAGACGTAATCGTTAGCTTTCAGCATATCCGTAGCCTGAATGGCTATCGCGCCGATTTTATGCAGCCCTAAAAGGCAGACCCAAAACAAATAGCTCCTTTTCAGAACGAGCAGCACGCGGTCTCCCTTTTGAACGCCCATATCGGTGAAAAAATTCGCCGCCTTATTGGACAGCACCGTCATATCGCGGAATGTGAAGCGTTTTTCCTCTCCGTCGTTTGACAGCCACAGCATCGCAAGCTTGTCGGGCTTCTCTTTTCCAAGTACATCCACGACGTCATACGCGAAATTAAAATCGTCGTCCCATTTAAGGGAGTAATTTTTATAGGCATCCTCAAGAGACGAAAAGCTCTCTCTCTTGCCGCTTGTAAATTTTTCGTATATAGCCATACTTTCCCTCGCATCAAGCTTTATTTATTTCATAACAACCGCGATGAACTGCGCCTTTTTGTCGCCTATTGCCTGCTCGGCATGCGGTACGCTTGCATCGAAATAGACGCTGTCGCCCTCGGACAAAATGTACGATATTTCACCTATAAAGAATTTAATCTGCCCGGAAAGTATATAGTTAAACTCCTGACCCTCATGCTCGTGCATAACGGGAGTTTTTTCGGACGGCTCCGCCGAAACGAGAAACGGCTCGCCCTTCTTATTTCTGAATGTGTACGCGAGGTGAGTGTAATTATACTGGCTGTCCTCTTTTACGGCGTAGCCCTTGCCGCGTTTGACAACCGTGCAGGTGGAAAGCTTCGGCGAGTCGCCGCTCATAATGTCGAGCACGTCCACACCGAGAATATCAGCCGCGTTGTAAAGAAAGCTGAACGAAAAATCTGCTTCCCCTCTTTCATATGACAGATATCCGTCGACATCCATATCAAGGCGCCGCGCCATATCTTCCGTCGAGATGCCGCAGATTTCGCGCAAAGCCGCCAATCGCGTTCCTATTTCAGCCAATTGCAAATTCATAACAACCGTCCTTTCATATATCTGAGTTATAATTGTATCCAAGCTCAATTGCTTTCAGGTTAAGCGAATACAATTCTTTTTTTTCGGATGACACGGTCTTTGCCGCAGTCCTTTCGATATTTTCATAAGGAATAATCCCGCTTGCCTTAATCAGGTATCCTATGACGACCATATTCGCAAGACCCGCAAGCCCGCTGTCCGACGCAAGCCGCGTCGCCGGTATATAGTGCGCCGATACGTCGTCCCGCAAAACCTTTCTGTCAATAAGCGAGCTGTCCGCTATAATTTTTCCGTTTTTTTTGACCTTGTCCTCGTACTTGTCAAGCGAGGGAAGGTTCATCACCACAAGAATATCAGGATTTGAGATGATCGGCGAGCCGATAGCCGAGTCGCTGATTATTACGCTGCAATTCGCCGTGCCGCCCCTCATTTCGGGACCGTAGGAGGGCAGCCAGCTCACCTCCTTGCCGCGCAGAAGCGCTTCATTCGCTATAAACTTGCCCGAAAAGAGAATTCCCTGCCCGCCAAAACCGGCGATGAGTATTTCGCAAGCCATCATTTCTCCTCCGTTATTTCGTATTTATCCTTATATACACCGAGCGGATAGTAAGCGAGCATATTTGTTTCAAGCCATTCAAGCGCTTTTACAGGTGAAAGCCCCCAATTAGTCGGACATGTGGAGATCACCTCTATGAGTGTAAAGCCTTTGCCCTGTGCCTGATACGAAAACGCCTTTTTTATTGCCCTCTTAGCGTTCTTTACGTTTTTAGGATTGTTTACCGTCACACGCTCAAGATAGGCGGCGCCGTCAATCTGTGAAAGCATTTCGCACACTCTTACCGGAAAGCCCGCCGCATCCGTATCCCTTCCGTAAGGCGAGGTCTGTGTAACCTGACCCGGAAGCGACGTCGGAGCCATTTGCCCGCCCGTCATTCCGTAAATGGCGTTATTGACGAATATAATCGTAATGTTTTCGCCTCTTGCCGCCGAGTGAACCGTTTCCGCCGTTCCGATTGCCGCAAGGTCGCCGTCTCCCTGATATGTGAAAACAATGTTTTCGGGCAGCGCGCGTTTAAGACCCGTCGCAACGGCGGGCGCCCTGCCGTGCGCGGCCTGAATCATATCGCAGCCGAAATAGTCATACGCCAGCACGGAACAGCCGACGGGAGCTACGCCTATCGCCTTGCCCTGCACGCAAAGCTCGTCAAGCACCTCAGCCACAAGCCGGTGTATAATTCCGTGCGTGCAGCCCGGGCAATAGTGCATTACCGAGCTTGTAAGCGTTTTCGGTTTTTGAAATACTATCATTTTTCGCAGCCTCCCATCCCGTTTGCCAGCTTGATTTTTTCAAGCACGTCTTCTGCCGATATTATCATACCGCCCGTTCTGTTGCACAGCAGCACCGGCCTTTTACAGCGCGACGCAAGCTCTATATCCTCATAAAGCTGCCCCATCGAAAGCTCGGCGCTTACGAACGCCTTTACCTTGCCAGCGGCGTCAAACAACGCTTTTTTCGGGAAGGGCCAAAGCGTTACAGGTCTTATCATACCCGCCTTTAAGCCGTTTTTCCTCGCCTGCTCCACCGCGTTTTTTGAAACCCTTGACGCAATGCCGTAAGCCACTACGCATATCTCGGCGTCGTCCATCAAATATTCCTCGTACAGAACCTCGTTCTTCTCTATTTCGGCGTATTTTTCGTAACGCTCAAAGTTTTTCCTTTCAAGCCCGGCGGGATCTAAATAAAGCGAGGTGACAACATTATGCTCGCGTTTACCTTCGGTTCCCGTAAGAGCCCACGGCTTGTCGTACAGCGTAACCTCTCCGGCGTCAAGGCTTACCGGCTCCATCATCTGACCGAGCGTTCCGTCCGCTAAAATCATCGCGGTCATACGGTACTTATCGGCGAGCTCAAAGCCTTTCAGCGTAAGGCTGACCATTTCCTGCACCGACGCGGGAGCCAGTACAAGCATACGGAAATCCCCGTGACCCGCGCCTCTTGTGGCGTGCGAATAATCGGACTGGGAGGGCTGAATACCGCCGAGCCCCGGACCTCCTCTTTGCACGTTGACCAAAAGGGCGGGCAGGTCGCAGCCCGCAAGGTACGACAGCCCTTCGCTTTTGAGGGCAATCCCGGGGCTTGAGCTGGAGGTCATCGCCCTTTTCCCCGCCGCCGCCGCGCCTATCACCATATTTATAGCCGCTATCTCGCTTTCCGCCTGAAGAAAAACCCCTCCCGCCTTGGGCATCCTCTTTGACATATATGCCGCTATTTCCGTCTGCGGCGTAATAGGATAGCCGAAATAATGCCTGCAGCCCGCCATAACGGCGGCTTCGGCAATCGCCTCGTTACCCTTCATTAAAATCTTTTCAGACATGCCGTATCCTCCTCCCTGTTCATTTTTCCACCGTAATTACACAGTCCGGACACATCACGGCGCAAAAAGCGCAGCCGATACAAAGCGCCTGATCTGTAATTTTTGCCGGATGATACCCTTTGGCGTTAAGTATATCCTCGCTTAAAACCACTATTTTTTTCGGACAGACATTTACGCACAGGGCGCAGCCCTTGCATAAATCGCTGTTAAACGTAACCTTT
>CAZQXZ010000043.1:0-15816 GCA_964597515.1 uncultured Eubacteriales bacterium
TTTTCCACAGCTGGTTTCCGGACGCTCACCAGAGTGCGGATACGTCCGTGTCCGTGCTGCTCAGCGGGATTGTCATAAAGGTGGCGGGCATATACGGCATATATGTGATTACCGATTTGTTCAGGGATATAGAGGCTATACGTATAAGCTTGGAGGCGATAGGCTTATTATCCGCAGCCGCGGGCGCGCTGCTCGCGCTCAGGCAGACCCACTTTAAGCGCGTTGCCGCGTATTCGAGCGTAAGCCAGACAGGCTTTATCATACTGGGACTGAGCGCGGGAACGCCTTTGGGAATAATAGGAGCGGCGGTTCACGTTTTCAGCCACGCGGCGTTCAAATCAACGCTGTTCACCAATGCCGCCGCACTTCATCACCAGGTTGGGACGCTTGAAATCGACGGTATGGGCGGGCTTCAAAAGCAGATGCCCATTACGGCGGCTTCCTCCGTAGCTGCGTTTCTCTCAACCGCCGGAGTTCCGCCGTTTATCGGATTTTGGAGTAAATTTTTAATAGTGCTCGCCTTATGGACGTCCGGCAACGAGATAACAGCGGGAATTGCCCTTTGCCTGAGCATATTGTCCGCTGCGTATATGCTAAGAGTCCAGCAAAAAGTGTTTTTCGGAAAAACTCCCGAAAATCTAAAAGATGTAAGGGAAATAACGGGAAGCATAAGATTTACCGAAATACTTCTTACCGCCGTTACAGGCGCGTCGGGGCTGCTTTTCCCGTTTTTCCTCCTGCTGCTGCGAAGCATGGGTCTTATTTAAGGTTCGATTAAGGAGTGATTTATATGAGCACCGTTATAATATTTGTGAGTCTTGCATTTCTTCTCGTCTTCTGCGTAATGGCGGCAATGTCGCACAGCCTTTTAAGGTCTGCCGTATACCTTGCCTTGGCGAGCGCCGCTTTGGGCATAATAATGTATAAATTGGGAGCCGTATGGGCGGCGGTTGTTGAGGTTTCCGCCTGTTCGGGGCTTGTCACCGTTATATTTATAAGCGCCATCAGTCTTTCAAAGGTAAAAAAGGAAGAGGTTCAGAGGATGTACGGCGATAAAAGGCAGATGAGGTATTTGCCCGTAATACTTATAGTTCTCGGGGCAATACTGATTGTTCTCGCCCTGGGGGAGAACTTCACGCTCGTGAATTCCAAAATACGCGCGGCACAGGATTTCCGCGATATATTCTGGAACAGCCGTCAGGCGGATATCGTCGGTCAGATTATCACGATACTTGTCGGAGGCATCGCCGTTTTTGTTCTTTTTCGGGACGAAGAAGGCAAAAAGCTTGACAACAAGGAGGATTAGGTTTTATGGAGTTTTTCAATTATCAAACTATAATGCTGTTTATAGGTTTTTTAATGGTAATAACGGGCTGCTACTGTATGATAAGGACATATCACATGTTAAAGATTATTATCGGTATAGAGATAGCGATGAAAGCGGTGACGATGTTTTTAATCCTTGCGGGTCATATCAACGGACGCGAGGGTCTTGCTCAGGCCTATGCATTAACGGTAATCGTTATCGAGGTTATCGTCGCCGTCGTTTTCGCCGGAGTCACCATAGGGATTTATAAAAAGTACGGCAGTATGGACGTGCGCAATCTTACTAAGCTGAAAGGGTAAAATGGTATGATAGCAGTTTTATATTCACCGCCCGCTGTATTTTTCCTTTTATTCGCCTGTGTCGTGGTGTTTTCCAGGCTGATTTCGAGGTATGCGGCAAAGGGCAGAACGGGGAAGCACGCGCTTGAACCGTATGCCTGCGGTCAAAGAGACGTTGAAAATTATGTTAACCCCGATTACAGCAATTATTTTTCATACGCCTTTATCTTTACAGTCGCGCACATACTGATACTCGTAGTCGCGACAGCGCCCGAAGGCGCCGGAATTCTTCCGGTCGTATATGTTGTATCGGGCATTCTCGCTATTCTTATAGCGTTTAAGAGGTGAAACGATTTGGGACTTATAAAAAAAGCCGTTGTGAGCGGCGCCAAAAAATCTCCGTGGATTATACATTTTAACGCCGGAGCCTGCAACGGCTGCGACATTGAAACGATTGATACCTTGACGCCGAGATATGATCTTGAAAGAATAGGAATTACGAAGCAAGGCAGCCCCCGCCATGCCGACATACTCGTTTGCACGGGCGCGGTTACGCTTCAAACGAGAGACCGTCTTATACAGATTTATGAGCAGATGTCCGAGCCGAAATTTGTTATAGCGATAGGCGCGTGCGCCTGTACGGGAGGAATATTCAAGGATTGCTACTGTGTTACGGGGGGCATTGACACTGTTATTCCGGTGGACGTTTATCTGCCCGGCTGCGCTGTCCGGCCTGAGTCGATACTGAATGCGGTTGACAAGCTGCTTTTGGGACTCGGCGAAAGCAAAAGCGGTAAAAATAAGTCAAAAGACACAAAGGGAGATGCGAAAGCAAAAGCGGTAAAAATAAGTCAAAAGACACAAAGGGAGATGCGAAAGAATGAGCCGTGAAGAAGAGATAAAAGAAGCTCTGATAAAGGAATTCCCGTTTATGAGTGACAGAATATATATTCAAAAAAGCAAGAGGATTTTCACAAAACCTATCACTGTATGCGAACTCGAAAGCCTTTTTCCGTTTGTCCGCGAGAAGCTCGGATTTTACCGCGCGAGCCATGTTGTAGGCACGGATGAGGGCGACACATTGGGGCTGCTGTATATTTTATGCGACAGCGAAAACAACATTTTAATGCTGAGAGGCAGCGTTCCAAAGTCCGAGCCGAGGATAAACAGCGCGTCCTCCCTTTACCCGTCGATTGTACTGCACGAAAGGGAGCTTAAAGACCTGTTCGGCGTAGAGGTTATCGGACTTCCCGATGGTCCGAATTACCCTCTTCCCGACGGTTGGCCGAAAGGTAGTTATCCTATGCGCAAGGACTGGGATCCGGATAAATTTAACAAGGAGACAATGACTTACGAAAAATCGCCCGGAGGTGAAAAGGAATGAGCGACAATCAGATAAGAATACCGATAGGACCTCAGCACCCGTCCCTTGAGGAGCCGAGCAGCTTTGATATAACGCTTGAGGGCGAAAAGGTGATAAACGCCGTAATAGGCGTGGGATACAACCACAGGGGCCTTGAAAAAATGTGCGAAAGCAGAACCTATATTCAAAACCTGTATGTGATTGAGCGCGTTTGCGGCATATGCTCGCACGCTCACAGTACCGCGTATTGTATAGGGGTCGAGGAGCTTGCAGGTCTTGAAATAACGAAGCGGGCGGAATATATACGCGCCGTGACGGCGGAGCTTGAACGTCTGCACAGCCATCTCTTATGGCTTGGGGTGGCGTGCCACGAGATAGGTTACGACACGATGTTTATGTACACCTGGAGAAACCGTGAAAAGGTTCTCGATTTGCTTGCGGTTCTTGGCGGAAACCGCATAAATTACGGTATAAACACAATCGGCGGAGTGCGTCGCGATATATCAAAGGAGGACGCCGGGGCAATACTGAAAACCGCAGATATCCTTGAGGAAGAAACGAAGTATTATCTAAATCTTGCGTTGACCGAAACCACGCTGATAGGCAGGCTTAAAGGCGTGGGCAGGCTTTCCGCAGACGATGTGATTAAATACGGGGCGGTAGGTCCCGTTGCGAGGGCGGCGGGAGTGGTCAACGACATACGCATAACCGAGCCTTACGGAGCGTATAAGGATATGCCCTTAAAAGCTGTAACGGACTCGAACGCAGACGTTTACGGAAGAACCGTCGTAAGGATACTTGAAATGGGCGAGAGTCTGAATATAATCAGGTTCTGCCTTGAAAATATGCCGGACGGCAAGCTGTTGGTTAAAGCGCCCCGCCGCGTACCCGAGGGAGAAGTCATCGTAAGGGTTGAGGCGCCGCGCGGAGAGGACGTCCATTATTTGCGCTCAAACGGCACAGATATTCCCGAGCGAATTCGCGTGCGCGCCCCTACGGAAGCGAATTGGCATGGTATGAAGCATATGCTTGAAGGCGGTTCTCTCGCCGACGTCCCGATTACCATTGCGGCTATCGACCCTTGCTATTCATGCACGGACAGGGCTGTTACGCTGAAAAGCGCGGATAAAACAGAGGTTACAGACTGGAAGGCGCTGCGCGAATACGGTATCGGACATTATAAAAACCGGGGCGTCGATTTTGCGCTCTTGAACAGATAAGAGGCAGTTATGACTGAATTGTTGCGGATGTTGTATAACGTGCTGGTTTTCCCGGGATTTATGTTTTTGTCATCCTTAGGTTTCGTGTTTGAGTTTTTCGACAGGAAGCTTTATGCGCGCATGCAAAGCCGTGTTGGGCCGCCATGGTATCAGCCGCTCGCCGATTTTTTAAAACTCGTCGGCAAGAAAGCCGTCATACCGGCAGATGCCAACAGGGTAATGTTTGCGGTTATGCCCATGGTATCGCTTACCGCGATAGCGGCGGGTTTTATGTATATACCGCTTTTTGGCAAAGACGCCGTTTACCCGTTTAGCGGGGATTTGATTATAGTGTTGTATTTCTTCGCGGTGCCGCCGCTTTCAATGTTCCTCGCGGGCTGGTACTCAAGGGATGTATACGCTACCCTTGGCGCGACGCGCGTCCTGACTCAGATGTTTGCGTATGAGGTTCCGCTGTTTATCTCCCTGCTTTCGCCCGCATTGCTTTGCGGCACATGGTCTATATCGGAAATAACGGCATATTACGCTTCAAATCCTCTTTACGCCCTCATCAACATACCCGCGGCGATAGCCGCGCTGATTTCGTTTCAGTGTAAACTGGAACGCGCCCCGTTTGACTCTCCTGAAGCGGAAACGGAAATCGTTTCAGGCGCGCTCGTCGAATACGGCGGGAGGTTTTTGGCGCTGTTTCGTATGGCGAAAAGCTGCGAGCTTGTCGCTGCCGTGTCGCTGTACGCAGCGATATTTATACCGTATAGGCTCGGCGTTCCTCTGATTGATTTTATACTGTACTTTGCAAAGGCTCTTTTTGTCCTGTTCCTTTTAACGCTGATGAAGGTATCGATGGCGCGCCTGCGAATAAACAATGTAGTGATTTTCTGCTGGAAATATTTATCTCCCGCCGCTTTGGCGCAGGTAATTATAAATCTTTTGATAAGAGGGCTTTTAAGATGAAAAAAACGTCTCCCGGTAGAATAGCCTTAGAGGCAATAAAGAACCTGTTCAAAAAACCCGCGACGACAGAGTACGCCGGAAAGGGCGCGCCGGAGGTTGAAAAAAACTATCGTGGTATGCTGATTTACAATCCGGACGACTGTATTTCTTGCGGTCTTTGTATGCGAGACTGCCCGACGGGAGCTATTAAGGTTACAAATGAGGGGACCAAAGAGGATAAGAAGATGAGCGCGACGCTTGATACAGGGAAGTGCATATTCTGCTGTCAGTGCGTTTATTCCTGTCCCAAGGAATGCCTTTCATACACGCAGAATATAGACTTCGCGCGTACCGACAAGGACGGACTTACGGTGGATTTATGAACATAAAAGCTTTCATAAACGAAATGCCAGTCGGCGGGAAGATTGCTTTTATGGGAGTCGGCTCCGTCCTTAAAGGCGACGACGGGGCAGGGATGTACTTTGCCAAAAGGCTTTCAAAGCTCGTAAACAGGAGAGATGTCCTTATATTGAAAGGCTCTACGGCTCCAGAGAATTTAACGGGCGTTATAAAAAGCTTCAAGCCGGACGTTTTTTATATTATAGATGCGGCGTTTATGGGGCTTTCCGCGGGTGAAGTTCAGGTGATTAAAAACGAGGATATTAACTCGGCTTCGTTTTCTACCCATATGCTGCCGCTTTTTATGACGCTTGATTATATTGAAGCGGAGATCGGCTGTGATACGGTGTGTTTGGGTATTCAGGCGCAAAGCACGCAGCTCGGCGAGCCTGTAAGCGAAAAGGTAAAACAGGCTGCCCAAAGCCTCGCACAGGCGTTCGGTGAGCTTTTAACAGAAAAACAAGCTAAATAGTGTCCACTGAACAAATGCATTTTGCGAAACGTATTTGCAAAAAACCTTGCACCTGAACAATTCGAAAACGCGGTCAAATTATTGCAGTTGTTGCGTTTTTGAATTGTTCGGCAGGCAATAAATAAACGGCAGAATTTTCTTGACTTTTTCTTTTGAAATGTTACTATAAAAACAGGAGGAATGAAAATGAAATTGAGACTGAAAACGAAAAAAATGTTATCAATCGCGCTGACTGTAGCGGTGTTTTTTTGCTCTGTGCCTTTTATTGGCGTTTCTGAGGCTTTTGCGCTGAGCCACGGTGTGTTGGAATATGAATACGACGGTTCCGAAATAATTATAACGGGATGCGACCCCTCGGCAAGCGGCGATTTGGTTATACCGGAAAAGATATTGCTTGGAAAAGTGACGGGAATTGATTACGCCGCGTTTGAAGGATGCGACCTGCTCACAAGCATAACAATTCCGAAAAACGTTTATTACATAGATTGTGCGTTTTTCGGCTGTACCTCTCTTATGAATGTCTATGTCGACGTCTCCAATGCATATCTCCGTGACATTGACGGCGTTCTTTTTGACAAGGATGCTACATGGCTTATCTATTATCCCGAAGGACGAACCGGCGCGTATACAATTCCCGACAGTGTGGAGTTTATAGATTATTGGGCGTTTAACTACTGTCTTAACCTTACGGAGTTATCGATACCTTCAAAAGTCGAATACATTGACGTGAGTTGTTTTATCTTATGCGGCGCGCTTGAAGCCCTCAACATAAGCGCGGACAATGAATTCTATAAAAGCGTTGACGGCGTGGTTTTCAGCAAGGACGGCACGCAGCTTATAGGTTGTCCGGTCGGAAAATCCGGCGCGTACACGGTTCCCGAAAGCGTAACCGCCATTGAGTGGTATGCTTTTAGTAATTGTACTCTGATTACCGAGATAACGATGACCGATAACGTGAAGAGCATCGGGGAGGGCGCGTTTGGCGAATGTACATCGCTTGGAATAATCGCGCTTCCCGCGGATATTACCCGCATAGACGATTACGCGTTCAGTGGGTGTATAAGTCTTACGGAAATCGCTTTTCCCGATAAAACTGCCGAAATAGGAGAAAACGCGTTTTACCTCTGCGAGTCTCTTTCGGACGTTTTCATTCCAGATGGGCTTGTAAGCGTCGGCGACTCGGCGTTTTTCGGCTGTCCGGCTCTTCTTGCCGTGGAAATTCCGCTCAGCGTGGAAAGCATAGGCGATGAAGCGTTCGGGTTTTATTATAATGATGAATACGATACCGTTAAGGTGGAAAACTTCCTTATTCGCTGTGTTTATGGGAGCGCGGCGCACATATATGCCGAGGAAAACGGTTTTGACTGCGAGTTTTTTGAGCCTGACAGCCTTGTTATGAAACCGAATTCGTGTCTTTTCATAGATAAGGACAGCGGCACGATAACAAGCTTCAAGAAAAAACAGACGTCCTTTGATTTTCTTGCTCAGTTCATAAACAAAAATATTGCAATCTATAATAACGGCGTGCTGTCCGAAGACGATTTTTTTGTCAAAACCGGTTCGGAGCTTGTGTTTTTTAAAGGAGAAGAAATCGCGGAGTCCTACATCATCATCGTTTCCGGCGACGTCAACGGCGACGGGGACGTCGGCGTCAGCGATGCGCGAAAGATACTCAGAGTCGCTGTTAAGCTTGACAGCTTTGGGGAAGATATATGGGCGCGTTACGCCTCCGACGCGGTGGGCTTCGACGGCGAAATAAGGATAGACGACGCGCGCGCCGTTCTTCGTACTGCCGTAGGACTCGGCGTCAGCCACAGTAAGGATGAAATCCTTAACTTCTATAAAGAAACGGCAGGAGCCGTTAAGAAAGACGGGGCAGTCGGTTATACGAAAAAATCATGGCAGGAGATTACAGGGTGTAAAATAACGAGTCCGGGCGAGTTTGAAAGTTTTTTCAAAACTACGTTAAACAGTTTTATAAATACAAAAAACAACCCTGATATTGGTGTTTTTGAAAAAGGCTCCGAGGACGCGAAAGCGGCGTTCCCCGCCTGCACCCTGACCGATATAAATGCCATTCAGTCCGTGGATTGCAAGCCGTTCGGTGATAAGTTCCAAATTACGATTGTCATGCAGGACGAAACAAATCCGAGAAGAAGCAGCAGCAAAGCAGGTCAGATTTCGGACAACGTTCCTTATTTTGACGAGATAAAGGATGACCTTGAAAACGACAGCAGCGGCTTTGAGGTTGAAATGGATGAAAAGAATAATCAGATGAAGCTTGACGACCTTACGATTGTCTGCACATTCCGGAAAAACGGAGAATTAATCGGTATGACGCACACCGCGCCCATAAATTTTGCGTTCAATATAAAAATAGCTATGGGATATGCCTTTCGTTTTATCGGAACGATTGATATAATAAGCGTCAGTGAATATGTCGGCTTTGTTTACTGATCGAATAGCGAACCGTCGCGGGCATATTGCCTGCGGCGGTTCTTTTGCTTATTTAAAGCGTTTGTTTTACGGGATTTTATGAAAGAACTTACCCGAGGGTGATTACCCTGTCCGCGAGCAGCTCGGCTTCCTGAGGGATATGCGTGACCATTATGACCGTTTTGCCTTTCAGCTCCTTTTTTAAGAGGGCGTGAATGAGCGAGGCGGTTTTTTTGTCAAGCTCACGCAGCGGCTCGTCAAGGAAGAAGATGTCGCCGCCAAAAGCGAGAGCGCGCGCTATCGCGAGTCTTCGCTTCATACCGCCGCTGAGCTCGGCGGGGAACTTGTGCGCGTCCTCGGAAAGTCCGGTTTCTTTAAGATAGTGCTCGGCTTTTTCCCTGTCGTTTGTCACCGCGAGGATGTTTCCGAGCGCGTCATACCACGAAAGCAGCCTGTTTTCCTGAAATATGAACGATTGGCGCAGCGTTTCATCGCGTTTTATCTCTCCCGAGTCCGGAAGCGAAAGTCCGCTTGCCAGGCGAAGAATAGTTGTTTTTCCGCAGCCGGAGGCTCCTAAAAGGCATACGAACTCACCGTCGGAAAACGTGACGCTGAAGTCTTTTAAAACGTATTTGCCGTCAAAGCTTTTGGAGACCTTGACAAATTCAATCATCGGCGCGCCTCCTTTTGTTGACCTTCAAGGCGATAAGCCCGAAAAGTTTTTCCAAAAGAAAGCTTAAAGCCACGACCGTAACGGTCCACGCGAAAAGCTCGGGTACCTCAAGATATATTTTGGAGTCGTACAGACGCGCGCCTATGCCGTAATGCGGATTGCATATGACCTCCGCGGCGGTTCCCGCTTTCCACGCCATACCCAATGAGGTTACAGACGCCGATGAAAAATACGGCAGCACGGACGGTATATAAAGCTTCTTGATTTTGTTTTTTCTGTCCATCCTAAACGCGTTTGCCATTTCAATAAGGTTTTTATCCGTTTGCTCTATGCCCGCAAGAAAACTGCCGCAGACGATGGGCGCCACTATTAAAACGGATGTAAAAACAGGAACGTAATCCCTGTTCATCCAGACCATCAGCAGTATAATAAACGAGGCTATCGGAGTTGCTCTGACGAGGGTCAACAGCGGGGCGAA
This sequence comes from uncultured Eubacteriales bacterium, assembly GCA_964597515.1. Lineage (GTDB taxonomy): Bacteria > Bacillota > Clostridia > Oscillospirales > Acutalibacteraceae > DTU089. Next base: position 9,580 of record CAZQXZ010000043.1, read on the forward strand.
AAAATCTTTAAGCCAATTTGACAGCTTTGTAGCGACCGCAATAACAACGCCGAAAAAGACGCCGAGCAAAAACCCGAGCAGAATTCTTAACAGCGAATATCCGGAGGAAATATAAAAATCCGCGGTTTTCATCAGAGAAAGCAGCGCGCCTATTACCGAAAAGGGAGACGGCAACAGTACCTCGTGCCCGACAAGGTGGGACGCGAGAGTCCAGATTATCAGCCAGATAACCGTTACCGCTAAGGCTCTTAAAAGCTTTTTCAGCTAATATCACCCCATTATTTTAAGTAATAAATGTCGTCGGAAGGCAGGCTGCCGCCTATCAAAGCTTTATTAAACCCGTTCAGGGTTTCATAGAAGCCGGTGAGCGCGGTTTTCATCGCGTCGCCTGTTAAGCAGACCATATTGCAGTTCGGTATCGCCGCTTTCGCGACGGCGCTCGTCATTATACCGTATTGCTCGATCAGAGCGGCGGCTTCGTTTATATTATTGTTCGCGTATTCAACAGACGCCGCGTACTCCGTAAGAAAGCTCTTTACGGCGTCGGGGTGTTCGTTTATAAATGCGGTTCTCGCTATGATACCGCCCATAGGAAGCTCGCCGAGTCCGGCGTTCTTCCACTCTTTGGTAAGGTCGAGAGCGATTTTGAAGCCGAGGTCTTTGGAGAGCAGGGTTGTTACGAACGGCTCCGGAAGCACGCATATGTCATAGCTGCCGGAAGCCGCGAGCGTTACCGCCTCCGTATGCTCGGACGCGTATGTTATATCAGCCGTGGTGCCGTCGAAAAGCTTTGTTATAACAGCCTCTGCGGTGGAGCCTTTGCCGGATGCGATGACCTTTTTGCCGTTCAGGTCGGATATTTTGGTTATCGAGTCGCCCTTTTCGAGAAGATAGAGGACTCCGAGCGTGTTAACGGCGATGATTTTAACGTCGGCGCCGCTTTTGTTTTTCAAGACGGCTGCAAGATTAGTCGGCACCGCGGCGATGTCGAGCGAACCGTTTACAATCTGACCCGAAATCGCGTCGGGCGTAGCTTCAATTGTGAAGGTGTATTTGTTAGAGGCCTTGTCTTCCTCGTTTTGCTTCATAAGATAAGCCGCGCCCATACCCGTTGGGCCCTTTAACACCGCTATATTTACCGCCGTTTTTTCAGACGGCTCCTTATCGCCGCCAACAGTACACGAGCCGAGCGCGAAAAGCATAACAAGAGTCAAAGTTAAGCATAAAAGTTTTTTCATTTTGTGTCTCCTTTTAATTCAGATGTTTGAGAAATTTATAACAATATCATATACCAAAAACAAGAAAATAGCAAGATATACTTAAAATTTTCTTCTCTCTCTTGACTGTCCGCAAAGCGTTAAGTATAATTATTGAAATAACAATAGAAAAGAGTGCGATTTATGGATATTATAACACGCTCTGATAAGCTTGAAAACGTTCATTCGGATATCAGGGGACCAGTATTCGTCGAGGCTATGCGTATGCGCGGCGAGGGTATTGACGTGCTGCGCCTGAATACGGGCAATCCCGCCACCTTCGGCTTTAAGATGCCCGACAGCGTAAGGGACGCGCTTATTAACAACGCCGACAAGGCCGTGGCGTACTGCGACCTCAAGGGTATGCCCGAGGCGCGGGAGGCTATATGCGAATACCATAAGGGGAAGGGGGTTGAGGGCATAACACCTGACGACATCTATATCGGCAACGGCGTCAGCGAGCTTGTGACGATGGCTCTGACAGCGCTTCTCAACTACGGCGACGAAATACTTGTTCCCGCTCCGGATTATTCCCTTTGGACAAACTCCGTATACATAGCCGGCGCGAAGCCCGTGCAGTATATCTGCGACGAGCAGGCTCTTTGGTATCCCGATTTAGACGACATCAAATCGAAAATAACGCCGAAAACAAGAGCGATAGTGATTATAAACCCCAATAACCCGACGGGCGCGCTTTACCCGAAAGAGCTGCTCGAAAAGCTTGTGCAAATAGCCAGAGAGAGCAACCTAGTTGTGTTCTCCGACGAGATTTACGACCGCCTTGTTATGGACGGACTCGAGCATGTCTCCACGGCGACGCTCGCGCCCGACCTTTTGACGGTGACGATGAACGGACTCTCAAAATCACATATTATATGCGGCTTCAGATGCGGCTGGATGGTTTTAAGCGGCGCGAAAGATAAAGCGAAGGACTTCGCCGCGGGTCTTGTTCAGCTTTGCGCGATGCGCCTTTGCGCCAACGCCCTGCCGCAGCTCGTCATACCGGCGGCGCTTGCCGACTCTGGCAGCACAAAAGCCATGATTGTACCGGGCGGAAGACTTTACGAGCAGAGAGACGCAACGTGCCGCGAGCTCGATAAAATCGACGGTATAACATATGTAAAAAACAGCGCGGCGTTCTACCTGTTCCCGAAGCTTGACATAAAGAAATTCAATATCACCGACGACCAGCAGTTCGCTATGGACTACCTGCACAGCAAAAACGTTATGATTATCCCCGGCAGGGGATTTAGCTGGAAAGAGCCGGACCATTTCAGAATAGTGATGCTCCCCGAGCCCGAAGAGCTCGCCAAAGCAATGCGCGATTTAGGCGATTTTCTCAAAACTTATTGGCAAAAAGTATAGATTATAATAATAAAAAAAGAAGCCTTCGGGCGACAAAAAGGCTTCAAATGATTGTTTCGCAATACGATTATTGTACAGTGAAAGACTATGGATTGCAACAACAAATTTCTGTTTTAAGGATACTTCTGATAATAAATAACAGGATGGTGCGGTGGATTTCCGGCATTCCAATAAAAATAAAAGTGTTCGGAACTTTTACCGCCGTTCAATAAAAATTTTATTCAGAGATTACTTTGTGATTTCTCATTGACGAAACGGTTCCATTCGTTTATTAAATTGTTTTCTTCACAGTACCAATGACATTTTTCATTGACTTCATTATCATCCATATCTTGAATTTTTTTCATTCTATAACGATAAACTTTATGCAATTTGAGAAATTCCCGGGAGTAATTTGCATATTCATTCATTGCATTTTTGTTATCATTCATAAAGCATTATATCCTTTGAAAACAAATTTCTGTAGCTGATTATAACAAAAACCCGCCGGAAAAGCAATTTCAGCTTTTTCGGCAGGTTTTGTGTTCTGTGACCCTCTGACAGAAAAGATGAATGCATCTGAAGGAGACTGCATCACAATGGTGAAAACATAGGCTATTAAAGATTTTTCACTCAGGATATTTACCTAAAATTTGCGTCTTCTTTCAATGAACAGTGAACAATGAAGCCGCTGTGCGAATGAACAATGAACAGTACAAATATGCGGCGCAAGCGGCTCGTCTGTATCCATACTGTTCATTATTGCGTGTTCACTGTTCATTATTCACTGCGGCGCAAGCCGCATATTTGGTCCGAGTGGCGAGACTTGAACTCACGGCCTCTTGACCCCCAGTCAAGCGCGCTACCAACTGCGCCACACCCGGAAAGCTTTAATATGGTATCACAATCCTTTTTGCTTTGCAAGACTTTTTACGATATTTTATAGCCCGCCCGTTTTAATATACGGTTTAACAAATTAATAATGAAATAAAATACTTGAAAAACCGTTGATTGATGTTATAATGCTAATATAAAAAAGACTCGAAACGCAAGATAAAACAAACAGGCGACAGATTGAATTCGGGTAGAAAACTGCCCGTCTTTATAAATGCGCGGATATGGTGGAATGGCAGACACGTCAGATTTAGGATCTGATGCGAGAGCGTGCAGGTTCAAGTCCTGTTATCCGCACCAGAAAAAACCGCCGAAGGGCGGTTTTTTCAATGAAGCGCGCCTGACGGCGCATGAAGTCGCTACGCTAATGAAGCAGCCTTCGGCTATGAAGTGCGCTTCGCACATTAGGACGCGCGCTTCGCTTCATGTTTGCGCAGCAAACACTTCATTTCGGCAAGCCGATACTTCATTAGCGGCAACGCCGCGACTTCATTGACACAATTATGAATTTACGCTACGCTAATATTAAGGGGATGAGTACTATGCGTAACGACAAATTGTCAGAGCAATCAATGAGCTTTTCAATTGACATTATTAACCTTGTGAAACACTTGAATGAAAGCCGCGAAAGCATCATCTCTAATCAAATCGGCAGAAGCGGAACCTTAATCGCGCTAATATTTGTGAAGCGCAGTATGCTCACGGCAAGGCGGACTTTATCGCCAAGCTTCAAATCGCTCTCAAAGAAGCAAACGAAACGGGTTATTGGCTTGAACTACTATTTCGTACAAATTACATTGATGAGCTTGCATATAAAAAGCTGAATGCCGATTGTGCTTCGCTATGTGTTATGCTTATCGCATCTGTCAATACAGCGAAAAAGGACTGACAAAATGAGAAACTTTGTATTAGAAAGAAAAATGTACGAAACGGCAAAAGCTCTTATCGAAAAAAGATACCCAACCGGGTGGGGCGGGAAAACCGCAAAAACAGTATATAAGGGGAGGTTGCTTTGTGAATTCGGTAACGGTGGATTTCAATCAAAAAAGGGGAAAAGTAAAGCCCATGCATGCGGTCAATAACGGACCGGCTTATAAATTTTACCCCGACCAGAGAATTACAAACATCGACGCTTACAAGGACGCGGGCATACCCTTTGCGCGGACGCACGACGCGTCCTTCTGTGATATTTACGGAGGGGAGCATACGGTAGATATCCATGCTTTGTTCCCTGATTTCAACCGTGACCCTTATGACGGCGCGTCCTATGATTTTTGTCTGACGGACGAATATTTGAAGGTTATAAATATGGGCGGGGCGAAAACCTTTTACCGCTTGGGCGCTAAAATCGAGCATTGGCCTAAGAAATACGGAACCCTGCCGCCCAAGGATTTTAAAAAATGGGCGGCGGTATGCGAGCGGGTAATACGGCACTACACCGAAGGCTGGGCGGACGGCTTCCATTTTGATATCGAGTATTGGGAAATCTGGAACGAGCCTGACCTCGACGCCGACGACTCTTTGCACAAACGGTGCTGGGGCGGAACGAAGAAAGAGTTTTTTGAGTTTTATGATATCGCAGCCCGGCATTTAAAAGGCTGCTTCCCCCATTTGAAAATCGGCGGACCGGCAATCGCCGGCGATACGGACTGGATGGAGGAATTCCTCGCCCAGTTGAACGCTCCGCTTGATTTTTTCTCCTGGCACAGATATGCGGACGATCCCGCAAAGCTTGTGCAGGGCGCTTATAAAATCAGGGAAATTCTCGATAAATACGGCTATTCCCATGTGGAAAGTATCCTGAACGAATGGAATTATGTCAAGTCCTTTGACGGCGACGGCTGGATTTATTCGCTCAAAACGGAAAAAAGTATGAGGGGCGCCGCCTTTTATGCCGCCGTAATGTGCGCCTGTCAGGACGCACCGGTGGATATGCTGATGTATTATGACGCGCGTCCCTGCGTTATGAACGGGCTGTTTTCAACCGATTTTGCCAACGAGTGCCTGAAAGGTTATCATCCGTTCAAAATGTTTAACGTTCTTTATCGTCTGGGAGAGGCGGTTGTTACATCGTCCGGACGCGGTGACGTTTACGCGGCGGCCGCGTCCCGCGGCGGGGAAGCCGCCGTTATGCTCGCGCGTTTCAGCGCGGACGAAAACGCGCCGCCGATACATATAAGGCTTGAGCTTTCGGGCTTTTCCGCCAATGGCGGCGCACAGGCGCGTTTTTTTCTGCTTGACGAAACGAACGATATGGCGCAGGTGCGCGAGGAGACTTTTTACGGGGACGCGTTTACGGTTGCACTGACTCTTGCCGGCTCGTCGTGCTATCTGATTAAGCTGGACAAGCTTTAAGAAAACCGCCCGATGAATAAATTCTATACAAAGAAAAAGGACAGTCACAATTATGATTGAAGCTGAAAGAATGTATATCGAGGATGTAAATTGTGTATTACTATTCATTTTATCCGTCGCCGATAGGCAAGGTTACGCTTGCGTGTGACGGTGATAATCTTGTAGGGTTATGGCTTGAAGGACAAAAATATCATTTTGCCGGTATGTCCGGTGAAATGACCCAAAAGGACGGCCTGCCGGTATTTGATGCGGTAAAAGAATGGTTAGACAGGTATTTTGCCGGTAAAAAGCCCGCTGTTTGCGAACTGCCCTTAGCTCCCGCGGGCAGTGAATTCAGGCAAAGCGTATGGGCGGTTTTGCGTGAAATACCTTACGGCAAGGTTGTTAC
>CAZQXZ010000044.1:0-1306 GCA_964597515.1 uncultured Eubacteriales bacterium
ATGTTTTTTTAATGTTTTTTTATTATATTTTAATCGGGTAAGTGGCAAAGTCGGGTGGGAAAAACAATTTTTGCAAGATGATGCGAACGGCTTGCTAAATAGTGGCGGTGGTGTTATAATACCAAAAGGGGTTGTCGGTAAGTTAAATGATCCCGGTATATTGGTGACAGACGAAAAAGGGCTTAAAAAAGGCTTTTCTGATTTTAAGAAACACGTTGAAAATATGCAAGAACCGTATAAAAGCGTATACCAGTATTACGCAGAAAATACAGAGCTTATTTCCAATCCATTGCAAATGTCGCCTATTGGTTACGATCCGCAAAAAGATGCAGTGACCTATAACAAACGCTTTTTTGACAAAAAGCTCTTTGAACAAAATGCCAATATCTTGTACAGCCATGAAATTGCCCACAGGTACGATGTTCTTGTGGTAAAATCTTGGCAAAGCAATGATTTTACTGACGCGATAAAAACGGCAACCCGAAAAGTGGCGGGAAACCTTGCGGGATACAACGACCTATATACGGCTCTCGGCGAAACGAATCCGGCATTTCAGGATATTTTAAGCGCCTTATCAAGTAACAAAATTAAAACACGCTTCGGACACGAAAGATGGGACCCGCGAACGCAGTCGGTTGAGATATTTGCGAATTTGAGTTACTTAAAATCCAATATGCTGGACATACCGAAATTTGACGGGTTGCTGGATGACATAATCGGCGTTTTTGAAAAACTCTTTACAGGGGGTATTTAGTGGTGTCAAATTTATTTGCTACTTGGATCAACAGCAAATATGCTGAAAAATATGGTGAGGAAAAGCTTCTTGATGACTTTGAGCGGTTTGAAAAGCAGACCGGGCGTGAATGGCTCGAAGTGTATCTCGCCGCGCTAAAAGATGATAAAGATTATAGCCTTGAAGAACTACACAAAAACATTATTTTGAAAGCAATTAAATAACTGTTATTTTTTGAATAAGTATCGTGCAAACAACGGCACGGTGCTTTTTTTCATACTCAAAAATACCGCTTGCACAGCGGAATATAAGAAGTGCGCTCAATTACGGGGACTTGCCCGACAAAAAGGAAATGAGCGAAAGGAGTATAAAACTATGGCACTGGAATGGTTAAAAACGATTTTAGGCGACACCTACACGGAGGACATTGACGCCAAAGTATCAAAAGAAATCGGCGCGCATTTTGTGGCGAAGGCTGACTTTAACACCGTCAACGAGGATAAAAAACTGTGGGCGGGCGAAAAGAAAAGGCTGGAGGACGAAATCAGAACACGCGATGGACAACTGGAAAAG
>CAZQXZ010000044.1:1316-14271 GCA_964597515.1 uncultured Eubacteriales bacterium
ATCTCGCTTAGCCGAAATTTCTTTAGTTGTTGATACAAGCGGAAAATATCAAGGAAAAAGCGAGGTTTGACGCCGAACTCACACAGGAGCGGCTAAACAATGCCGTAGACAAAGCTCTTACAACGGCGGGGGCAAAAAATAACATCGCCGCAAAAGCCTTGTTGACCGAATTTTTGAAAGACGCCAAACTGGGCGAAGATGGCACTGTCAAAGGACTCGCCGCCGAGCTTGATGTGTTAGTAAAGGCTGAGTCTACATCGTTTATGTTCCAATCCGCGCCGGACGGCACAACCCCGCAGCTTAAAGGACTCACGCCCGGAAATCCCGGAGGCAGCCCGCCTCCATCCGCTAAAAGCCCCAAAGATATGAGCTACGAGGAGCTCGCTATCTACATGGAGCAAAACCCTAACGCAGAAATTTAATTTATTTGAAAACAAACAGGAGGAATAACAATGGCAAAATTTAATAGCAAGACTTTTAACCCGAACGCTTTCGGTAAGTACGTTGATACCATCCCGAAAAGGAAAAAGACCGAACTTATCAAGTCAAAGGCGTTGCAGATTATATACGCGAAAAAGGTTTTTGTCAAGCATTTTTTACCTTCGCTTTTTTCATTTACATAATTAAATTATGAAAAAACTGTTGCAATTCTTATATCCTTGTGTTACACTGTGCTGGCAAGTAAGAAAGTAAGGTAGAGAGTGGGGCGACCCGCTCTCTGCTGCTTATCGGAAAGGGGCGGCTCCTTATGGGTAAAAGCACCGTTTCGCGCGTATGGGAGATTGCCGAGCCTATCGCCGAAGAGTTAGGGCTGATACTTTGGGATATACGCTTTGTCAAAGAGGGCGCAAATCACTATTTGCGTGTTTTCATTGACAGGGACGGCGGCGTTTCATTAGACGATTGCGTGAATATGAGCCATGCGCTCGACGCTCCTCTTGACGAGGGCGATTTTATCGCGCAAAGCTATAATATGCAGGTTTCGTCTCCCGGAATTGAAAGAGAGCTTTCAAGGGACTTTCACTTTGAGGTCTGTATGGGCGAGGACGTTATTCTGCGGCTTATAAGGCCTTTTAACGGAACGAGGGAATACAGAGGCGTTCTTTCGGGATATAAGGACGGCGATGTATCGATTATGCTCGAAGGCGACACGGAAATGACAGCCCTCAAAAATGAAATCGCGTTTGTAAAGCTTGATGATTTTAACATCTAACAGCAACATATAATACTTACGAAGGGATTGATAACGGAAAATGAAAAACAAAGAGTTCTTTGACGCCGTAGAGCTGATGGAAAAAGAAAAAGGTATTCCCTCCGAATACCTGCTTGATAAAATCACCGCGGCTATTGTCACCTCCGTTAAAAAGGATTACGGCAGCAAGGACGTCGTGTTCTGCGAGGCTGACAGAGAAAAGTCTGAGCTGAGGGTTTTTCTCAGGAAAACGGTAGCCGAGGAGATAACCGATAAGGATACTCAGATATCGCTTGAAGAAGCGGCGAAATATAAAAAAGCGCCCGTAATCGGCGAGGACGTTGAAATTCCGCTCGAAACGAAGCAATTCGGCAGAATTGCCGCACAAACCGCCAAAAACGTAATACGCCAAGGCATACGCGACGCGGAGAGAGGACTTATCCTGCGAGAGTTTCAAAGCCGCAAGCAGGAGCTTGTTTCCGGCAAGGTGCAGAGGGTTGACCCGAGAACCGGCAACGTGACTCTTGAAATAGGGAAAGCGGAAGCCGTTCTCCCCAAGGGTGAGCAGGTTCCCGGCGAAACGTTTCGTGAGGGCGAATTTATCAAGGTATATATAGTTGACGTCAAGGAAAACGACAAGGGTCCCAAGGCTATGATTTCAAGAACTCATCCCGGCCTTGTAAAAAGGCTTTTTGAGACCGAGGTTCCGGAGATTTATGACGGCTCGGTCGAGATAAAGTCAATTTCGAGGGAAGCGGGTTCGCGCACAAAAATAGCGGTTTACAGCAAGGACGAGAACGTTGATCCCGTCGGCGCGTGCATCGGTCCTCGCGGGGCGAGAGTCGGTAAAATAGTGGACGCTCTCGGCGGAGAGAAAATTGACGTAATCGTTTTCAGCGAAGACCCCAAGCTCTTTATTGCCGCCGCGCTCGCCCCCGCCGACGTCATATCGGTCGATATAGACGAGAGTCAGACAAACGCTTGCTTCGTCACCGTTCCCGATACGCAGCTTTCGCTCGCTATCGGCAACAAGGGGCAAAACGCGAGGCTCGCGGCGAGGCTTACAAACTGGAAGATAGACATAAAACCCGAAAGCGGCTTTTACTCGCCGCAAAACGCTTAAAACAAACCTTTTATAGAAGGAGGATTTGCTTTGCCCGTGCGAAAAATACCGCTGAGAAAATGTACAGGCTGCGGTGAGATGAAGCCAAAAAAAGAATTGGTCAGAATAGTCAGGTCGCCCGAAGGCGAAGTAAGTCTTGACATTACGGGAAAAGCGGCGGGAAGAGGGGCGTATATTTGTCCCGCCGGCGCCTGCCTCAAACTCGCCCGCAAGGCAAAACGGCTTGAAAGGGCTTTTTCCTGTGAGATACCCGATACGGTATTCAAAGAGATTGAGGAAAAGCTTAACGCTCCGGAGTCTTCGCATGGATGATAAGGTCAAATTTTTAAATATGCTCGGTTTATGCCGCAGAGCCGGAAAGCTCTTTTTAGGTCACGACGCCGTTATGGACTGTATTGTCAGGAAAAAAGCGTTTCTCGTCATTTTGGCGGCGGACAGCTCCGAAAGGCTGAAAAACGAGGTAAGGGTGACGGCAGAAAGAAGCGGTATAAATATAAAAACACTCCTCACGGCATTTTCAATGGAGGAAATCGGACTTGCGGTCGGCAAATACGCCGCCGTATTAGCGGTAACAGATAAAAATTTCGCGTCAAGGTTGACGGAACTCTTCGGGGAGGAACAGTATAGATGATGATTAAATACAGAGTGCATGAAGTTGCGAAGGATTTTAATATCGAGAGCAAGGATATCGCCGGTATTCTCAAACAGCATTGTGACAGCGTTAAAAAAGCGCAGACAGCTCTTGAGGATAGCGAGCTTGATATTGTGTTTGAGACGCTGACCCAAAACTCGGCGGTCGAGAGCTTCGACGAATACTTCGCTATGCAAAAAAGCGACGAGGAGCGCGCCAGAGAAAAACAGGCGGCGCAGAGCGCCGCCGCAAAACAAAAGCCTGAAAAGGATAAGAAGGGCGCGTCTTTGACCGGCAAGAAGGGCGAAGCTCCCAAACGCGCGGACAGCGCCGCTCCGAAAACCGCTCCGTTCAGGAAAAACCCTGAAAAGCAGAAAAAGGCCGTTGACCCCAACGCCGCCTTGCAGTCAAGAACCAAGGGCGAGAGATTAACAATTGATACAAGATCGACAAACGTCGAGCTTGATAAATACAACGAGCGTTACGAAACAATAGCGTCCGCGAACCGCTCCGTGAGCGACAAGGTAACGAATAAGCAGAAGCTCAAACAAAAGAGCCAGCAATACCGCAGGCAACAGGGAATGCGCTCGCGCCGCAAGGAGAGCGAATCCGAAAGGCTAAAGAGGATAGCCGAGGAAAGAGCGAAAAAAACTCTCGTTATCACCGTCCCCGAGGAGATAACGGTAGGCGACCTCGCTTTTCTGTTAAAAATGACCGCCGCGGAAGTAATTAAAAAGCTGTTCTCACTGGGCGTTATGGCAAACGTAAACGAAGTCATAGACTTTGAAACGGCGGAAATCGTCGCTACGGAGCTTGGTGCGAAGGTCAACAGGGAAGTCGTCGTTTCAATTGAGGAGCAGATTATCGACGCCAGTGCGGACGATGAAAAAGACCTGGTTTTAAGGAGTCCCGTAGTCGTTGTAATGGGACACGTAGATCACGGAAAAACCTCGCTTCTTGACGCTATCAGACACACCTCGGTAATAGACACCGAGGCGGGCGGCATCACTCAGCACATAGGCGCGTACAGGGTGGCTGTAAACGGACAGGATATAACGTTCCTTGACACGCCAGGTCACGCCGCGTTCACTTCAATGCGCGCGCGCGGTGCTATGGCGACGGATATCGCCATACTCGTCGTCGCCGCCGACGATGGGATTATGCCTCAGACGGTGGAGGCTGTCAACCACGCGAAGGCCGCCAACGTTACGATAATCGTGGCGATAAACAAAATGGATAAGCCGGGCGCCTCGCCCGATAAAATTATGCAGCAGCTTACCGAATACGGGCTTGTTCCCGAAGAGTGGGGCGGCGACACTATATGCGTACCTGTTTCCGCCAAAACGAAGGAAGGTCTTGACAAGCTGCTTGAATCCGTCCTTCTCGTGGCAGAGGTGCAAGAGCTGAAAGCCAATCCAAACAGGGCTGCCAGGGGTATCGTTATCGAAGCGCGCCTTGATAAAGGGAGAGGAGTCGTGGCGACGCTGCTTGTCCAAAACGGCACGCTTCGCAGCGGCGATATCGTCGTGGCGGGTACTGCCGTCGGGCGTGTGCGCGTCATGACAAACGATATGGGCGAAAAGGTTGATGAAGCAGCCCCGTCCGTACCCGTAGAGATTACGGGGCTTGCAGACGTACCGCTCGCGGGAGACGCTTTTGACTCCGTTACCGATGAAAAACTCGCCCGTACTCTTGTGGAACAGCGGCGCCAGCAGCAAAAGGAGGAGCTGTTCAGCACTTACCAAAAGGTGACGCTCGACAACCTGTTCGCTTCTATTTCCAGCGGCGAGCTGCAGGACCTCAACCTTATTGTCAAGGCAGACGTTCAGGGCTCTGCGGAGGCTGTCAGACAAAACCTTGAAAAGCTTTCCAACAAGGAAGTGCGCGTCAACGTGATACACGCCGGCGTCGGAGCTATTAACGAATCGGACGTCATGCTCGCCAACGCCTCTAACGCCATAGTCATAGGCTTTAACGTCAGGCCGGATCAGGTAGCCGCGGCGAACGCCGAAAGGGATAACGTCGAGCTGCGTATGTACAGAGTCATTTACGATTGCATAGAGGAAATTGAGTCCGCTATAAAGGGGATGCTCGCTCCGAAATTCCGTGACGTCAACATGGGCAGAATTGAGGTCAGAAACGTCTTTAAGCTCACTACCTCCGGAGTGATTGCGGGTTCTTATGTTCTTGACGGAAAGGTATCCAGAAACTGTAAAATCAGGCTCGTTCGCGACGGTGTGGTTATCACCGAAGATGAAATCGAGTCGCTCAGGCGTTTTAAAGACGACGTTAAGGAAGTCAGCGCCGGATACGAATGCGGTATCGGGCTTAAACACTATAACGATATTAAGGAGGGCGACATCTTCGAGGCGTTTATTATCGAGGAATACCGCGAGGATTAAATTGCCATGGGTACGTATAAAACAGACCGCACCGCCGAGGACGTCAGACGCGAAATCGCGTCCGTGATAAGAGAACTCAAAGATCCGAGAATAGCGGGTCATATCATCTCCGTGTCAAGAATTGAAATCGCTTCAGACCTGTCTTACGCAAAGGTTTATATAAGCGCGCTCGAAGGGCTTGACACATCAAAGGACGCCGTTCTTGCGCTGAAAAACGCCTCGGGGTTTATACGCAAGGAGATAGGTTCTAAAATCCGTATGAGAAAAACCCCCGAATTGACGTTTATAGCCGATAATTCGATAGAACAGGGTATGAAAATCGTCGAACGTATGAATACCCTCCTAAAAGACGAGGAACAAACCGATGAGAATTAACGCAAAAGAGTTCGCCCAAAAACTTACAGAAAGCGACAATATTCTAATATTTATGCACGAGCAGCCCGACGGAGACGCTATGGGCTGCGCATACGCGCTTCACTGCGCGCTTAAAAAGCTCGGCAAAAAAAGCCGCGTAGCGTGCTTTGACGAGCCTCCGCGCAATCTTCGCTTTATATCCGATTTAATAGAATTCGAGGAATTCGACCCCGCGCTTATCGTCGCCGTGGATGTGGCGGATTTAAAGCTGTTAGGAGATAACTGGCGCGACTACGAGGGAAAAATTGACCTGTGCCTTGACCACCACACCTCCAATACCGAATACGCAAAATATACCTTTTTGGAAGACAGAGCCGCGGCGAGCGAGCTTGTCTTTGAAGCGATACAAGAGTTAGGAGTCGATATAGACGAGTTTATGGCGACGTGTATCTATATCGGCGTTTCTACCGATACGGGATGCTTCCGCTATCCAAACACCACCTCGGACACGCTGAGAATAGCCGCAGAAATGATGGACAGAGGCATTGACGCGCAGGCTATAAACAAGCAGATGTTTGAAACGAAAACAAAGAGCTTTGTGAAGCTTGAAAAGCTTGTAAACGAAACTCTTGAGCTTCATTTCGATGAGAAGTGCGCGATTTATACGATTACAAGAAAGATGTTTGAGAAAAGCGGCGCTCTCGAAAGCGAAACCCATCCGATTACCGCCGCCTCGCGCCAGATTGAGGGCGTTCTTGTCGGAGCCGTCATAAAAGAACAAAAGGACGGCGGATATAATATATCGGTAAGGACGAATGGCGGCTTAAACGCCTCAGATATATGCGCCGGGCTCGGCGGCGGCGGTCATAAAAACGCCGCGGGATGCGAGCTGTCCGGCACCCTGTCCGAAACTAAAACGGCGCTTCTTGGCGCCGTAGGCAGAGCTTTGGAAGCAGAGGCTTTATGAACGGGTTCGTATGCCTTAACAAAGACGGCGGGATGACCTCTTTCGCAGCGTGCAGCAAAGTCCGCGCAATAACCAATTCGCGCAAAGCGGGTCACACGGGTACGCTTGACCCGATGGCGACCGGCGTGCTGCCTGTCGCTTTGGGCGGCGCGGTACGCTTTATCGGGCTGCTTGCGCCGCGTTTTAAGACATATGACGCCCGCTTTATCACAGGTAAAAGAACCGATACTCTCGACATAACCGGCAAAGCAACAGGCGAAAGCGGAAAAACGGCAAGTCTTGAGGATATATTGGAAATTCTTCCGCGCTTTAAAGGCGAGATACGGCAAGTGCCACCGATGTTTTCGGCGATAAAAAAAGACGGCGTGCGCCTTTATGAGTTAGCGCGCAGGGGCGAAGAAACCGAAAGGGAGCCTAAAACCGTAACAGTCGGTGAAATCAGCGTCAGCAAAGAGGACAGCGGCGAGTTCGCGCTCCGTATTTCCTGCTCGGCGGGGACTTATATCAGAAGCATAATCGGCGATATTGGCGATATGCTCGGATGCGGAGCCGTTATGACCTCTCTTACGCGCACCTCCTCCAACGGGTTTCATCTCAGTGAGTGCAAAACGCTCAAAGAGCTTGAAGCGCTGAAGGAAATCGGCGCTCTTTCTCTCGCTCTTGTCCCCACAGACCGCGCTCTATGCGCTTATCCGAAGGTAACGGTTACGGCTGCGCAAAGCGTCCGCTTTGGGCACGGCGGCGAGCTTTTTTCGGACAGGCTCGACCTTGACACTCCCGAAGGTCTTTACAGGGTATACTCGCCGGAGGATGTTTTTTTAGGCGTCGGAAACGTATGCAGGGAAACAGGCGTTATGACGGTAAAACGCATATACAACGAGCTTTGATTATGAACGGTTTTGAAGTTAAAAACATAAAAGCCTCCTCTCTCGCCCTCGGAACGTTTGACGGTCTGCATACCGGGCACAGAAGAGTGATAGAAAACGCCGTGGATTGCAGGGACGGCGAAACGCCGCTTATTCTCTTGTTCAGCGAGCATCCGGCGCTCTCCCTTCAAGGCGCCTCTCCGAAAAGACTTATAACCAAAACGGAAGAAACGCGCCAGCTTAAAGAAATGGGCATAAGCCCCGTGTATATAGATTTTCCCTCGATTATGAATTTGGGCTGCGAGGATTTTATCATAACCGTCTCCCGTAAATATAAGGTAAAGCAGCTTTCCTGCGGTTTCAATTACCGCTTCGGCAAAAACGCGCAGGGAGACCCGATGCTTCTCAAACAGCTTTGCGACGACAGCGGCATACGCCTTAAAATAGCCCCCGCAGTACTGTACGGCGGCGCGCCCGTAAGCTCGTCAAGGATAAGGGAGAATTTGCAAAAAGGCGACGCGATAAGCGCGCGAAATATGCTCGGCAGACCCTTTTCATATGATTTTCCGGTGGAGGAAAGCCAAAAGCTCGGCAGAAAGTTAGGCTTTCCAACTATAAATCAACATTTTCCGAACGATTTTATTATTCCGAAATTCGGCGTTTACGCTTCTTTCGCGACAATAAGCGGGAAGACCTATCCGAGTGTTACCAACATCGGGCTGCGCCCCACCGTCGGCGACGGCGTGATGGGCAGCGAAACACACATTATAGGTATAGACGAAAACCTTTACGGCGAGAATATTCGCGTATCCCTTACTAAAAGGCTTCGGGACGAGAAAAAATTTTTGTCGCTTGAAGCCTTAAAAAAGCAAGTTTACGCCGACATCGAAAAAGCCGCAAAGGTTTGGGAGGAATATAGTGGACAGACCGATTAAAATAGCCCCCTCCATTTTATCTTGCGATTATTCAAGACTCGCAGAGGAAATAAAGGAAATCGAGACGGCGGGAGCGCAAATGCTCCATATCGACGTTATGGACGGTCATTTCGTACCTAATATAACAATAGGAGCGCCCGTCGTAAAATCGTTGCGCAAGCATACAAAGCTGTGCTTCGACGTCCATTTGATGATTGCCGAACCGTTAAAGTTTATCGGCAGCTTCGCCGACGCCGGAGCCGATATCATAACAGTCCACGCCGAATGTTTCGGCGGCGCGTGCTCCGCCGATACGGCGGTGAACCAAATAAAAGCCCGCGGGATAAAGGCGGCTCTCTCAATAAAGCCGGACACTCCCGCGAAGGCTGTTTTTCCGTTTTTGGACTGTATTGATATGGTACTTGTCATGGCTGTCGAGCCGGGCTTCGCAGGTCAGAAATTCACCGAGTCCGTCCTGCCGAAAATCGCTGAAATACACAGGAAAAAGCCCGAGATTGACATTCAGGTTGACGGCGGCATCAACGCCGAAACCGCCAAGCTGTGCAGGGAGGCGGGAGCGAATGTCTTAGTTGCGGGAAGCTACATTTTCGGCGCACGCGACAGGAGAACAGCTATCGACTCTCTGAGAAAATGACTCTATATACTTCCCGTGCTCGCTGATTTCTGATATTTTCACCGTGTCCGCCTCTACAATATCGCAGTATTCGCACAGGCTTCTGACAATGTATTCGCTTTGCGTCAGCTTTGGATAGACCACCGTATAATACTCGCCGGCTAAATAAAAGCTGCAAAATCCCTTATGCCTGTTGCCCATGCTTTTCAGCGACTCGACAGCGCCTATAAAGCTGTCGCAGTCGCCCGTGTTCAGCAGCATCGGCTCCGCCTCTTTCTTCATGACAAGCCTTTTGCCGTTTCTGTCCTGCCCCGAAGACGGGAGAACCGTAAAATAAAGCACGCACCCTCCGTCGTCCGACGGGAGCGCTTCAATCAGCATACGTTCCGCAGTGCTTATATCTTTACCAAGCACTCTGCGCGCCTCGTCAAGAAGCGTCCATATTACGCGGCGCGTCTCTATATTGGAGTAATCCATATCCTCATATGTAATATCGAGCGTTTTCAAATCTAAACTCGTTAACTCTATAACAATCTTATCTCCGTTTTGCAGCTCGATTTTCATAAAGTACTACCCCCTTGACTCTTATTACTATCATATTACGCAAACAGTCTGTACACAATGATAACTTTTTGGAAACGTTGGAAAGGAAATGCAGCGAATTGACACATAAACGCGGACAATCAATGTTTTCGGGATATAAGGGCGAGCTTGTGCTGATGCTTTTATCCCCCCTTGTAATGGCGTGGTATTTTTACGGCGAAAGGGCGCTGCGGCTCGCCGCCGTTTCCGTGCTGCTCAGTCTTGCTTTGTCCGCCGCGGGCGATCTCGCGCTAAAAAAGAAGGTGAAGCTCCTTTCCCCCTGTGCCGCCGCAACGGGGCTTTTAATAGCGCTTATGCTTCCCGCAAGCGTATCGTTTTCATTGCTTGCGGCTTCTGTGACATTCGCGTTCGCGGTATGTTCAATACCCTTTGGCAACGGTGACAAGACGCCGTTCGTACCCGCCGCCGGCGCTTTGGCGTTCGCCTGCGTTTGCAGGGAAGCCTCGGTCTTCACATACCCCTCCCTCGCCTATCCCGTAACCGCCGCCAATGACCCTTCGTTCGTACAAGGGACCTCGCTTGCCTCTTCCCTCTCCTCTGGCAACTCGATACACTCAGGCGTCACTTCCGTAATAGAAACGTTGATAGGAGAACATTGTGGACCTATGGGCGCCACATGCGCGCTCGCGCTTTTGGCTGTCGGCGTCTATATGCTTGCAAGGCACAGGGACAGATTTGTGATTTTCCTCGGATATATCCTTTCGGCGGGTATTTTTGCCGCTTTTTTCCCGCGTATTTTGACGGGAAGCTTTAACTCGGTGATTATGGAGCTTTGTTCGGGTACGCTTCTTTTCGGCGGTTTGTTCCTTTTAACGCAGCCGTACTGCTCTCCCGAAAGGAAGCTGCCCGGCTTTGTATTCGGCGCCGCCGGCGGTATTGTCGTGATGCTGTTTCGCAGGTTCGGTATTTTTGAGGACTCAACCTGCTTTGCCGTACTGATAATGAACGCGCTCTCGCCGCTTTTCGTAAAAGCGTTTGAAACGGCGCGAGGTAAAACAAAGAGAACGGTGAGTATGGTATGATTGACGATAAAACAAAGCTGCGAAAAATAATCCGTGAAACGCTTATTGTGAAAAACCCCGCGCTGATTGAAGCCGTCGGGCTGTTCCCGCTCGTCGCGGTATCCACCTCTCTCAAAGCGGCGATACTCGTCGGCGCCGCCTCCTTCGCCGCACTCATAATCAACGCTATAACGGCGTCGCTTTTATTAAAAAAAGTGCCGAGGTTTATCAGAATAGCGCTTTATACTTTTATAAACGCCGGTATCCTGCTGCCGCTGACTCTCCTCTTTTCAGATATTGTTCCCAACGAGGCGGCGGCTTTGGGCATCACAATCCCGCTGATTTCGGTAAGCTCGCTCGTATCTCTGCACTGTGAAAGATACTACGTCAGAAGTAATTTTAAGGAAGCGTTCCTGCACGCGGTTTTTTCAGCCGCCGGTTACGGCGCTGTCGTCCTTTTGACGGGGGCGGCGCGCGAGATTTTAGGGAGCGGCACCTTTTACGGTTTTGCGATAAACCACGCCTATAAAATCAGCTTTATGCTTCTCCCGGGCGGAGGGCTTATAGCGCTGGGCTTCCTCGCCGCTTTGCTCAGGACAGTCAGAATGAAACTGTACCCGCATTATACGGAGGATATGGCTTCTGATATCATTATAGAGGAGGCTTCCGAATGAGTTACGTTTTTTCTCTGCTTTCCACGGCTCTTTTTGTCGGCGTCGTCCAAAATCTTGTGTTTGCCGGCGGGTTCGGTTCAAGCGAGGCGTTTCGGATGGCTTCGAAACCAAAATGGCTTTTAGCTTTTTCCGCGTTTATTTCGATATTTTCGGTTTTATTAGGTACCGCTTGCGCTTTGCTTGACACTGTGCCCGAGATAAATGCGCTGGGACAAAATTATCATTATCTGATTTACATCGGAGTTTTAACGGTAATTTACATTATATCCTGTCTTATCGCTCTGATACTAAAAGCGCCAAAGGGACTACTCGGCAGGCTCGGTCCGGCGGCGCTCAACACGCTCGTTTTATCGATACCGATGATAAACCGCCTTGCGGGCTTTACCGTCTATGAGGCGGCGGGCTGCGGACTCGGAGCGGGTATAGCCTTTTGCATCGCCGTTTTACTTATAAACGCCGGCATAAAAAGGCTCAGGGAAAATGACGAAATCCCTCCCGCCTTCAAGGGCTCGCCCGCCGTATTTATCTACGCCGCGCTTATATCGCTTGGTCTGTTTGCCCTCTCGGGCAGGGCCTTGATGATTTAGTAATAAAATAAAGCCGCCTACGGCGGCATAAAGGAGACGTTTATGAAATTCTCAGTCAGCACCTACAGCTTTTCGCAGCTTACAAGGAGCGGTGAAAAAACCGAAAAGGAATTAATTTCCCTGGCGAAGGAAATGGATTTTGAAGGCATTGAATTCGCGGAAATCAGCACGCCGAAAGGAATGGAAAAAGCACAGTACGCCGCTGTTCTTCGCGAGGAGTGCGAGAGAGCAGGCATTACGCCCGTAAACTACACTATCGGCGCGAATTTCCTGTATCCCGCAAGCGGCACGCTCGACTCTGAGGTTGAAAGACTGCAAAAAGAGCTTGATATAGCTAAAATCCTCGGCGTCTCGGGTATGCGGCACGACGCCACGGGCGGATGGAAAAAAGAGGACAGGATGCAAAGAGGCTTTAATGAGGCGCTTCCCCTTCTCGTCGAGGGCTGTAAAAAGGTAACGGGGTACGCTAAAACCCTCGGCATACGCACGATGATAGAAAACCACGGGTATTTCTGCCAGGAGAGCTTCAGGGTAGAGCAAATCGTAAACGGCGTCAACGACGATAATTTCGGTATTCTCTTCGATATGGGCAACTTCCTTTGCGCCGACGAGGATCCGGCACAGGCTGTCGGCAGACTTGCCCCGTATGTTTTCCACGTTCACGCGAAGGATTTCCACTTTAAGAGCGGCGACTCCATAGCTCCGGTAAACGGGTTTTTCCGCACAAGAGCCGGTCATTTCCTTCGCGGCGCCATCATAGGTCATGGCTGCGTCCCCGTCTGCCAATGTATGTCAACCCTTTTAGCACAAGGATATGACGGCTTTGTAAGCGTTGAGTTCGAGGGTGTTGAAGAAGCCGAAAAGGCGGTCGAATGGGGACTTGATAACCTGACGCGCTATAAAGAAGTATTGGCGGGTTGACTGTATGGCGCTCATTTTGGCATCCGCGTCTCCGAGAAGAAGCGAAATAATGAAGCTTGCGGGATACGCCTTCACGGTAATGCCCA
>CAZQXZ010000044.1:14281-15617 GCA_964597515.1 uncultured Eubacteriales bacterium
GACGCGGCCGACGCCGAGGAGGACGTCCCCGCGGGGCTTGACGCTTCTCAGGCGGCAAAGTATCTGAGCCGCAAAAAATCTGACGCCGCCCTCAAAAACGCGCGCGCCGGCGATACGGTTATAGCCGCGGACACCATCGTCGTCATTGACGGCGAAATCCTCGGCAAACCGAAAAATAAAAACGAGGCGTTCTGTATGCTCAAAACCCTGAGCGGCAGAACACACGCGGTCTACACCGGTGTTACGGTAGCGAATTCAGAAAAGACGGAAACCTTCTCCGAAAAGACCGACGTCACGTTCTATAACCTGTCCGACGATGAAATCAACGCGTATATCAGCACAAACGAACCGTTCGACAAGGCGGGGGCATACGGAATACAGGGCTTCGGCTGCGTCCTTGTCAAAAAAATACGGGGTGACTACTTCAACGTAATGGGACTCCCGATAGCCAAACTCTCGCGTGTTCTGAGAAATCGGGCATAACTCCACGCCACTGCGCAGCAAATCGCGACTTTTTTAAAAAAGCACTTGAAAATCCCTTCCCGATATGTTAGTATAGCTATGCCTTTAAGGCATAACACGGGGGTATAGCTCAGCTGGGAGAGCGCTTGACTGGCAGTCAAGAGGTCAGCGGTTCGATCCCGCTTATCTCCACCACTTAAAGGGCTTGCAAGATACGACTGCAAGCCTTTTTTGTGTTCCCCTTCATGGCTGTAAAATGACAGCCGTAAAGGAAAATATTATGGCTAATTGTAAGCAAAATGATTGGTAAGCCGATATAGGCTCCCGCACAATAAAAAAAGTGCGGGAGCCTCGTTTTTGCGTACTTTATGCCGGCTGCAGGGATATGCTATGTAATCAAAACACACATTGCATCACATCGCTCTCTTATTTCCCCGCTATATCCATACGAAACGACAATTACTATTGTGAAAATGGGGAAATTATGATATATTATGCTTGTATGATTGTGCTTACTCGTTACGGGAAAGCGTTTCATAGGTTTTTGATTGACAGAAGGCTCTCCATGGCCGAAATTACTGGGTATCTCGGCGTAAGCAGGGATACGGTTTTGAATTGGATCGCAGATAAAAAATTGCCCGCCCATAAAATCGGACGCTTATGGAAGTTTAAGATTTCAGAGATTGGCGAGTGGGTCAGAGCAGGCGGAGCTGGAGAATAAAAAAATTAAATAAAATAATAATTTTAGAAACAGATAAGATGAGAAGTAGGTGAAAAAATGGCGAGTCCAATACCAAATGAGCCGTCTGCAAGCGTATTGATGACAACGACGCATCTTCTATGGCGGTTGTTCCTTTTCAGATTGCTTATGCAG
>CAZQXZ010000045.1:0-6563 GCA_964597515.1 uncultured Eubacteriales bacterium
GTAGACTGCATAGGACTCGCGAACGCGGACGTCAGGAAAATCCGCGCCGCCATAGCCGACTTCGCGGCCGCCAACAACATTGTCAGCGTCAACGTCTCAGCCACTCATACCCATTCGGGCATTGACTCTCAGGGCGCCTGGCAGAACCCGTTGACCACTGCTTCCAACAACTATCTTTCCGCTTACAGCGACCTTACCGAGCTTCGCTACGGCATTGACCCTGATTATCTTGACTCAATAGTCGACGGCTGCGTCAATTCCATAATCGGAGCCTTTGAGGATATGAAGGAAGGCACGATGACCTTCGCCAAGACCGACATTTCTGATTATGTCCATGACAGGACGCCCCCTTACGCGTTTGACGGCAATCTTTACCGTCTCAAATTCACGCCTTATGCCGACGCCGCGACCCCTACGATTATCACCACCTTCGGCTGCCATCCCGAAGCCTCAAGCTACGACTTCCTCAACACGGACGACGGACTTGAAATCGACACTAAAATCTCAGCGGATTTTGTGTATTATATGGACAAGGTAGCCGGTAAAGCCGGATACAACTTCCTTTATATTCAAGGCAATGTCGGAACCATAACCTGTTCGAGAGGGCTTTCAAGCGACTCTCTTCCTGACCTTTCCTCGCATGACAGCGCTATGCGCTACGGCTATGAGTTAGGCTATATCGCGTTATCCCTTACAATGACCCCCGAGCAGTGCGTGCAGCTCAACAACAGCACGGGAGACCTTCTCGGGGTAAACGCCTATTCGTATCTGGAAAAGTATACGCCCTGGTACAGCGACCGTGACGCCGTTGCTGAAACGGTTGTTGAGCCGGTTCTTAATATTGCGCACAGTCAGTTCCTAATCGAGGTCGAAAACAACGTCGCCCTCACGATCTCAAAGGCCGCCGTCGCAAGCATCGCGCTGTTTTACAACGAGGACAACGGCAAATACTATACCGTAACAGAGGTGGGCTACCTCGAAATCGGAGACGTCTTTAAGGCCTATATGAGTCCGGGCGAGACATACAGCGAGATTTTATTAGGCGGAAAAGGCATCGAAGGATTTGCGTATCCCTCCTTGCGCGAGATGTACGGCGAGGATATAGTAATTCTTGACCTTATGAACGACGCGGCGGGTTATGTCACTCCCGACAACAATTATGTAATGGTGGGATACCGCTATGACGAAAACTCCGATTCGTTCGAGAGCGACACATGGTGCTTTATGGTTTCCCTGGGCAAGAATACAGCCTCAACCCTCATTTCAAACTTTACGGAGCTTGTTGACGGCGTAAGATAAACACATAATATCAGGGAGCCGGACCCGTATTGGTTCGGCTCCCGCAGGTTTTTTGCGGTTTGCGTGGTGTGATTGATTATGAAACTAAAAGGTTTCTCTCAAACGGAGCTTTATTACGGCTTTAATAAAGAAACTTTTTCCTCTCAAAGAGATAACATCGGTAAAAGCAATCTGCGCGTTCTGAAAAACCTAAGCGCGACGATTTACTTTACCGAGGCGGCTGAAGCACTTTTTTTGCGTTTGCTTATGCCCGAGGCTTTGATAAGGATAGGCGCGAGCCTTGCCGCCGCCGCTCTTTCGCTGCTTGTGTTTTTCCTGTGTAAAAAAGCTTTGCTGTCTAAAAAACCGCTGCGCCATTACTCGGTAAATATTCTCGTATTCTTTACCTCGCTATTTTATTATTTATTGGCGGCTTTTACAGGCACATTCTTTTCACTTGGAAGCCCTGCCGTTAAATTCATTTTGTTGCTGTGCGTTTTGCAGATTATTTTTATAGTCCCCCCTTTTCAGAACCTGCTTACGATAGCCGTCGCATCGTCCGTATTCATAGGCTGCGGTATCTACGCTAAAAACAGCGACCTTGCCGCTGTTGACGCTTTTAACGTATTTTTAAGCGCCGTTGTAGGCGCGGTTATGTCCTGGAGCGTTTCAAAAATAAAAATCGAGAATATGATTTCTTCCGAAAAACTGAAAAAATCAAACTACGACTTGTACCACGAAACGATTACCGACTCTCTGACCGGTCTTGCAAACCGAAAAATGACGCTTAATACCCTTTGCGAGCTGTTTGCCGACAAAGATACCGCCGGTGATTATCTTTGCTGCATCAGCATAGATATAGACTGCTTCAGGGAGTATAACAGGTTTTACGGCGCACCTGCGGGCGATATGGTACTCGTTCTTATAGGCGGCGCGTTCGGCGCTTACTGCGAAGCTAACAATATGCGCTTGGGAAGAGTCGGCGGCGCTGAATTTATGGTTTTGTTCAAGGACGCTTCCCCCGATAAATGCGTCGGCGCGGCGCGGGCTCTGCAAAAAGAGGCGGAGAAGCTTGACATTCCAAACGAGGTATCGGCAGTCTCCGATAAAGTGACGGTTTCTCTCGGCTTGTTCGCGGATAAGACGGAAGGATACAATTTGTTTGAAGAGGTCTACACGCTTTCCGGCAGGGCGCTTTACAGAGCCAAGGAGGACGGAGGCAACAGGGTGTGGAGATACATCCCCGAAATCAACGGCTTTTCGCCTGATGACAAGAAAAGGGACTGCTTTGCCGCAGCCCCTTTTTAATTGCAGTTTATACTACTGTTTCGCGCCCTCGTCGAACATCTGGAGCAGCTTTGCGCTTACGGCGTAGCAGTTAGCCAAACCCTCCAAATTCATATTGTCGTATGTGTCTCTCCTTGTATGGTAATAAGGCTCTAAGTTGTGGTTGAGTCCGGTGATGCCCGCCGAACGCATACCCGCCTGCGCGAACGCGGCGGAATCCGTGGCTCCGCCAAGCGGGGGAACAAGACCTTTTTTACAGGGTAAATCAAGCGAAGCGGCGGCTTCCATAAACAGGTCGCAAACATCCTTGTCCGCCTTTACAAAGGAGTTCAAATCGCGGTAATTGACCATAAGCTGCTTTGGGTCGTGGATGGTGTCGAAGGAATACACGAATGTGGGAACATCCGAAAACTCATCCTTATGAAGCTCGCACCACGCCTTCGCGCCGCGAAGCCCCGCCTCCTCCGAGCCGGTTAAAATCACGCCCATTTCCGTATTTTCAAGCTCTATACCTTCTTCTTTGAGCGCTTTGAGTATCGCTATCCCTATATAGCAGCCGGAAAGGTTGTCGTTGGCGCCGTCAACGACTCTTTTTTTGTTTCTCATAAAATACAGCCCGACAAAAAACGGAACGAAAAGTATGCCCCAAAGACCGAGCTTGCCGAGAGTTGACGACAGCTCGACGCCTGAAAGCCCGTTTTTAACAACGCTGATTATTGATATTACAAGATAATATATGGCGCCTATGCCGCAGATGACGGCGTGACCCTCAAAACCCACGCCCCCAAGCTTGTAGTTGACAGGCCATTCCCACGCGGCGTCCGGGTGACCGTTAAACAAGATGCGGCGTTTCACTTCGCCCGAGCATTTTTTTATGGCGGTCACGTTATGACCGGTTTTCTTCGGAAACAAAAAGTCAATAAACTTTTTATATATTCCGAACTGCATCGCAACGACAAAAAGACCCACGAAAATCATAATCGCCGAAATCAGCGGATTTATGAAAAAAACGGGAACCGCCGCGATGGCAAGCGTCATCGTTATGTAAAGCCACCCATAGAATGAACCCGGGTTTTCCTCGAAAGACTCCAGCTCCACGCGCTCGCAGCCGCAATCCTCTTTCAAAACGCCCGCCATATACTCAGCCGCCTGTTTTTCTCCGGTTGAGCCGGGAGGACGCTTCTCGAAATTTTTACAAATATAAGTGATTTCTTCAACGATATACCTTGCAACCTCGTCTTTTTTTTCGATAATCCTCGAAATAACCATGAACGCACCTCCGATAAATAATAAGTATTTCCGGATTTATTTTACAAGTTATAGTAGGTGGAGTCAACAAGTCCCGCCGTTTATATATAAATACGCGGTTAAATTAACAGTTTGTTAACATTTGTAACGCGCCGCAGCCCAAAAGGACCGCGGCGCGTTTATAATTACAGATTAGAACCGGCAGCATCTCCAGCCGCAAAAAACCTTACGCATGCAGCACTTGCAACACTTGCAGCACTTGCAGCACCTGCGCCTCTTTAAGAAACAGAACACAATAACCCTCCTTTTACCAGTTATGTAAGCGTTCTGTGTACCGTTTTCGTTACAGTATACTCCGACGCCGGACAAAATGTGACTGGATTTACGCGCGTACCGGCTTTTTCAGCCGCTTTGCTAAATAGAGGGCGGCACAGATTTTTAAGGCGTCGGGGATGATAAACGGAAACACGCATTTTGTAAGCGCGGTAATAAGCGAAACCGGGTCTGCGGCGCGCAGGTATACGATCATAAACCACGCCGTGCCGACAGCGTAGCACGCTATAAGCCCGACCGCCATACTAATAGCGAGAACCGCCGTCCTTTCGCCGAAAATGCCCGTTATCAGCCATACCGCCGCCGAAGCGAATAAAAAGCCCGTAATATATCCTCCCGTACCTCCGAGCAAAACGCCGAGTCCTCCGTTAAAGCCCGAGAACACGGGAGCGCCCGCCGCTCCCATAAGCACATATACGAGTACCGAGAAAAATCCGAGCTTTCCTCCGAGCAAACCGGCGCTCAAAAAAACGCCGAAGGTTTGAAGCGTGAACGGCACCGCCGCCGGAATGGAAATCCACGAGCATACCGAAATCAGAGCCGCCATAACGGCTGCGCGGGTCATATCCTTTGTTTTCATTGTCAACTCCATATTTATTAGGGTTTACAGTAAAATATCACGCCGCACGCTGATTGTCAACATACTCTGTTATTGTGTTTACAATCCTTTTAAAAGGTGTTATACTTTGCGCGGTGATGCGTATGACAAAGGATTTTATTTTAGCAATTCTCAAAAACTCCGAAACATATATTTCTGGCGAGAAAATCAGCAGGGAGTTAAATATAAGCCGCTCGGCGGTTAACAAAGCCGTGCAGTCTTTAAGAAGGGACGGCTACAAAGTATCGTCCTCAACGAAAAAGGGTTATCTGCTTCTTGAAGACGCCGACCGGCTGAATATGGGCGAGCTTTTGGCGTCGCTCTCCCCCTCGGACGCAAAACGCTTAGTCTTTCTTGATACGGTGGACTCCACGAATTCCTATCTTCAAAGAAACCAGCATACGCTTAGCGCCGGCACTGTGGTGATAGCCAATGAGCAGACAGGCGGACGCGGGCGGTTCGGGCGCTCCTTTGAATCGCCCAAGGACAAGGGGCTGTACCTCTCCCTGCTTACGCGTCCGGAAACCGCTCCCGATAAGGCGGCGAATATCACCGCGTGGACGGCGGTCGCCGTAAGCGGCGCGATTGAAAAGGTCACGGGTATAAGACCCGGCGTAAAGTGGGTCAATGACCTTGTCGTCAACGGCAAAAAAATTTGCGGGATACTTACCGAAATGTCCGTAGAGGGCGAAAGCGGCAGCATGCGGTATGTAATCACGGGCATAGGCGTTAACTGCAACCAGGAGGAAACGGATTTCTCGGAAAACCTGCGCGGCGCCGCCTCGTCGCTGTATATTGAGAGCGGCAAAAGAATAAGCCGCGCGAAGCTCGCGGCGGAAATCATCAAGTCGCTTGACAAAATGAGAGAGGACTTCCCGAGCGCCGCAGACGAATACCTTTCCCTCTACCGCAAAAACTGCGTTGTTTTAGGCAAACAGGTGCGCATCATAGGCAAGGATACACAGCTTACGGGAACAGCCGAAGCGATTGACGGCGGCTTCGGGCTTGTCGTTCGGTTTTCTGACGGGCATACTGGAACCGTTACGAGCGGCGAGGTGAGCGTTAGAGGGTTTCTCGGTTATATCTGAACAGAACCTTTGCGGGACAAAACGCATTATCAGAAAAACGTTTACGTAAACTATTCGGAGAGTACTTATAAAAGGACGGGAAAAAGCGGTCACGCAAGGCTGCTTTTTTTATTTTTTTCGCAAAGCTTGACACATTAATATAAAGTGGTAAAATTTAATAAATAAATTTTGTGAGGTTTTGATATGAAAGTTAAGCTTGCCGCTTTGTTTTTGCTCGCCTTTACGCTCGTTTCGCTTTGCTCGTGCGCCAGTGCTAAATCGGATCAAAACGGCGTTGTAATACAGTTTTGCGAGGCGATGACCGCGTTTGATTTTGACGGTATGCAAAAATGCGTTTCCCCAAGTCACGAAAATATTAAAACGGCGTTTCTTAGCCAAAATAAGTTTATGGACGTGCTTTTCGATTTCTTCGGCGAAAACATCAAAAATACGACTTATAAAATCTCTAAAACCGAGGTAAACGGCGACACCGCGACGGTCACGGTTGATTTCGGTTACGGAGATTACAACATCTTATACAGGGAGGCGTTCGCCTCCATGCTGATGAAAACCCTATCAATGCCGGAAGATAAAGTGACCGCCGAAAAAATGAAAGAGCTTCTCGGTCCCTCGTTTGATGAAGTTAAAGGAAGCTTTCCGAAGGCAAGCGCTAAATCCGCAGTAGTTTTTCACTGTGTGAAAGAGGACGAAAACGGCTCCGGAGCATGGGTTATAAAAGAGTACGACGGCAA